>CAIYZV010000420.1 GCA_903930765.1 uncultured Pirellula sp. | reverse complement strand
TGCTGCCTGCGATGGTGCTGCCTGCGATGGTGACGAGCTCGACAGCGATGGAAGAGGCGTCGGAGCGACCGCGGCGGTTTGAGGTGGGAGGGGGATGGGAGCTGAGACGCGTGGGTATTCTGGAACCTTTGACGGATTCAACACGACGGACGTCGCATCAGGGGTAGCGGTCGGTACAGGTTCCTTGCCAACAGGCTCCTTGGCAACAGGATCCTTGGCAGCGACTTTCGAAATCGTCTCGCCACCGATCCGGATGGCTTGTGGCATCGAAAACGCGTCGCCTTGAGGGTTCGAGGCAATCGATGTTTCCGCGGACGATTGGACCGATTGGCGGTCCTTGAGATCACCAACACCCGGTGCTTTAGCCGCCGGCGAGTTAGCGATTTGCGGCGGGGCGACAGTCGTAGCGGTCCCGCTTGGCGGCAGAGCCACCGAAGGGGCGTTTTGCGGTGCGGCGACTGGGGGTTGTGCGGACTGCGTCGAAGCGACCTGTGGCAGCTTTGGAGTTGCAGGCCGTTCCTCCAAACGGGTCGGAGGAGCGACATCCACCATTACCGATGGTACGGGGCCTTGAAGCGTCGGCGAAACAGCCGCCACAACAGCAGGTCCCACAGGAGCAGCACCCACGGGGCCCGCACCATGAGGTACCCTGGAATCTTGGGGCGATACAGCGGATGGTTCCGAGGGATGACGTGTGACGCTTGATTCATCAAGTCGCACAACGGCGCTCGCGGAGATCGCTCGTACGGGCTTGGGACGAATCCATTCCGGTTGACGGGATTGCGCTGCGGCACCTCCCGTGGGTACCACTTTGGTTGCTACCGTGGATGCAGCTTCATCCACCATCGCATGCACTGATGGTTGGGCGAGTGCAACGGGCCGTTGCGATGGAGTCGCAAATTCGTTTTGGATGGTTGTGGTGGATCCGGTCTTAGATGATCCTGCTCCCGTTGCAGTTGTTCCAATTGCAGGTGTTCCAATTGCAGGTGTTCCAATTGCAGGTGCGAGCACGGCTGCAACGATGGGTTTCGATGAGTTAGGTGATTCGACGGGCGTGTCGCGCTGTGCGATCACCATGGCGGGCAAGACCGCTTTGGTGGGCTTGGAGTCCGACGGGATCAATCGAATGCTAACACCATCACCGGAAGACTTGTTCGGCTCCGAAAGCGAAACCTTTGTGCCAGCATCTGACGACGCAGCAGTGGTCGCATTGGATGTGGCATTTGATGCGGCTGTATTTGCCGATCCTGAAGGTCCCGATCCTGGCCCAACTCGGGAACCGGATTGCACGCGTGGTAGACTTGGTAGACTTGGTAAGCTCGGGAGCGATGGAGGCAATCGAGGTGCATCGACTTTAGGCAATGGTGCGATCGATTGCACCGCAAAGCTAGGTGCGGGAGCTGCCGAAGCGGGACTGGTGGCCATTGGAGAAACCACGTTCGAACCGGGGACCATTCGGATCCCGACCGCACGGACAGCGGGTACGCGAGCCATTTCAGTGGGGTTTGTCAGATGACGCACCGCATCATCGGCGGTGGCGATTGCACCGACAATGGTCGTGTTCAATAGCAACACAGCGAGCAGTCGTCGGCCGTGATGGCGAACGTGATGCTGGGCGAGGCGTCGTAGTCGTTGTTCGAATCGGATCATAGTCGCTGGTCCCCCAAGCGTCCAAAAACAGTATGCCGAGGGAGTGGGTCGCGCAACTATGCACGGGCTCCACACGATCCCTCGTCGTCTCTATCGGACGGAGAGCACCGCGCAGTTGAGTAAAATGTAACGGTTGTAACGAATACTCGGCGCATAACCGCTTTCTCTAAAAGGATGCTAGCGAACGCCCCCGAAGGAAGCAGGGCGGTCCTTCATGAGTTTCGCTAGCATCGCGCAAGTGCTTGTTTTTCCTGGCTTTGCGACCATTCCCCCTTTCTTTAGCGCCTCGTACTAGAGTCTAATTGGCCTAGCCAAAGGGGGCTTATGGTCGGACAATTCCCCTTTTGCGAGTTTGCGGACCGAATACGGGATCCTGAGTAGTGGAACGAAACAATCGATTTTTGATGTGGCTGCTGCTCGGCATGGCCATTTTCTTTTTCTTTTCGAGCATGCGCCAGCAGCAAAGCTTGCAAGAGGCCGCGGATAAGCAAAAGCAATCTGCCGTTCTAGAGAATTCTCGGAAACGGTTCGAAGAAGCGAAACTGCTCGCCGAAAAGATCGCGGAAGAGAACCCGGATGTTCAACTTCCTGAGGAGCCACCGCGCGAGCGATTCTCGATGGGCAGCATGACTGCATCGGATGGTTATCAGTTCTTAGTGACACTCGACAATCAAGGTGCATTGATCGAGCATATCGAACTGGTGGGCCAGACTAAACCAGGCCATTTTGATTATCGTTCGCTGCAAACCAAAAACATCGGTGGCTACCTAGGGTACTTGGCCCTCGAGGAGCGTTCTGGAGGTGGACTGATCGTACGTGTGGTGCCAGCAGGATCGGCCGCTTCCTCGGCGGTATGCGTTCAAGACAAAGCGTTGGTCGGTTTGCAAGTTGCCGATGCGATCACAGGTTGGGAAGGGCTCAATGGGCCCGCGAGCAAGTACCAACTCGACAAGGCATTAAACACCTTGAAACCAGGTGACAAGTTTTCATTCACCGTCGAACGGGGCGATAACCCGGAAACTGCAAAGACGTTCACCTTTGAAACCACGTTGACCGAGCAACCGGTTGCCATTTTGCGCGCTGAGGATGATTTCGAAATCGAGCAAGTCAAAGGAAATACACCGGTCGGGTCGTGCGCACTCACGTTTGCGCGGATCGATGGCAAGGAACTCATCGAGGGTGACCGGACCCTGCTCGGGTTGGAAAAGACTATCAACGGACGATGGAACGCGAAGCCCCTGGAAGTTGAAAATGGGATGGGTGTCGAGTTCACCATGCCGATGGGTGCGTATCTGACACTTGCCGGAATCGATGCCAATCTCGAATTGGTCAAGCAGTACCGGCTGAAGAAAGGTAGCAATGAAACCCAACGAAGCACCCCCTCCGATTGGCAATACCATGTTGAATTGACCACGATGGTTCGCAATTTGGATGACAAGCCGCACGACATCTCGCTGCGTCAAGAAGGGCTCAACGGAATCTCGCTCGAGGGTTGGTGGTATCCGACCAAGCTGTCCCCTCACTTCTTCTCATCGCCGGGTGCACGCGACGTCATTTTCGGGGACAAGCAATCGAATTATTCGATCGTGATGACGAGGAACTTGGTCGATAATGCCAAGCGATTCCCGCTGGATCCGGACCAATTGCTCTTTGGCCCTCAGGATTCGGAATCGAAGCGAGATTTGAACTTCATCGGTTTGGATACGCAGGTTTTTGCCGCGGCCATGCAACCGTCGGAATCGCATCCCGATTCCATGCGTGGACTTCAGAAGGCCAAGGCCACGGTGTTGAACTCGAGCCTACAGAAGCCCGAAGAGTTCGACAAGAATCGGCAACAAGCCTACAACACCGGCTTTTGGTTCATCACCCCCAAGCAGACAGTGGCGCCCAACTCTGAGTTGGTGCAGTCGTATCGGATCTTTGCAGGCCCCAAAGATCCAACGCTCCTTTCGGCGTACCAACTGCAAGATTCCATCGAGTACGGATGGCCGATCTTCGGTTTCTTTGCTGTCCGGTTAGGGTGGATCCTGCACTTCTTCTACTACGTCATCGGTAACTACGGCATCGCGATCATGATGCTGACAGTGCTGGTACGGTCGCTGATGTTCCCTGTCAGCCGAAAGATGGCGATCAATGCACAAAAGATGCAAGCGGTCCAGCCGGAGCTGGCCAAGTTGCGGGAGTTGCTCAAGGAAGAGCCGACCAAAATGATGTCGGCTCAGCAGATGCTGATGAAGAAGGCGGGTGTGAATCAGCTTGCCGGTTGTTTGCCTGCGATGATCCAGCTACCCATCATTATCGGATTGTATCGGTGCGTTTCGGTCGACGTCGCTTTGCGACAGCAGGCGCTCATTCCAGGGCTTGAATGGTGCTCCAATTTGGCTGGTCCTGACATGTTCATGGATTGGCATCAATGGATGCCCGACTTTATCTCGGGACGAGGCTCCGGGTGGTTTGGACCGTACCTCAACATCCTACCTATTATCACCATTACGCTGTTCATCATCCAGCAAAAGGTGCTGATGCCAAAATCGACCGATGAGCAGACCAAGATGGCTCAGCAAATGATGATGGTGATGACCGTCATGATGGGGGTTCTGTTCTTCAAGGTTCCCGCCGGTCTCTGTATCTACTTCATCACATCATCGACATGGTCGCTGATCGAAAGGTTCTTGATCAAGAAGTACACCCCGCAAGCGGAGATCAAGACACTTCCGGATAACATCGTCAATGAAATCATGAACGCCGTTTCCAAGCCCAGCGCAGCGGGTGTGCGGGCAGCTACATCCGCGGCACCTGCGTCGGACAAGCCTAAGACGAAGCCAACCAAGCCACCCGAAACATTGGCGGAGCTGTTTGAACCGTTCTTCAAGAAAAAGAAGGAGCCTCAGGATTCGGATTCCGGCACCAAGAATCCAAATGCTCCGACCCGTTCCGACAAGCGGAATAGCGGTTCCAATAAACGCAAACGGCCCTAAGCTGTTTTTGAATACACGGATATAAAACTGCTGTCATATCTGTGGCTGTTATGAGCCGCAGACCGGCGCGCTTCTTTTGATGACGGTTAGGATTGGATAGCGGAATTGGGGTTCACGCGAAGACGCGAAGGGAAGACCCGGGATTGGGATTGGTAGAGTTGTGCTACGGCTTTCTTATCTTCTTTTGCGTCTTAGCGTCTTGAGCGCAGCGGGCGTGAGACTGATGGTTTGCCCTCGACCGCATTGGCAATCCGTCTGGTGCATTAGACCGGGGCGCTTCTTTTGATGACGGTTAGGATTGGATAGCGGAATGGGGGTTCACGCAAAGACGCGAAGGGAAGACCCGGGATTGGGATTGG
>CAIYZV010000419.1 GCA_903930765.1 uncultured Pirellula sp. | reverse complement strand
TTTCTGCTGCTCGATCGACCGATGCGCCTCCAGACTCACCGGCTTCGGAAGCGGCGACGCAAGATAACCCACCGACCTATCCTTAAATGTCGTGCCTAGCGATTCCAACTTAGCGATTCCAACCCCCAAAAACATCGTGCGGTCAACGCATGGTGGATCCCGCCTTTGACTCCATCTCTCCGGAGCCGTCATGACCGAACAGACCGAAGCCTATGATCCCTATGCGCTTCCACCGAGCGCGGTCGCGGAGCCCCCGACCAACCTTTGGGATTCATTAAAGCAGATTGGGCCTGGAATCATTTTGGCAGGAACGATCGTCGGCTCGGGCGAGTTGATTTTGACCACCGCGATTGGGGCCAAGTACGGCTTTGTATTTCTATGGCTGATTCTGTTCAGTTGCGTGATCAAGGTCTTTGTCCAAGTCGAACTGGGACGCTATGCCATTTCTTCGGGGCAGCCGACTCTCGGCGCCTTGAAGAATATCTCTGCGATCCGGAGCATCGGTAGTATTCTGTTGGTGTGGTGGGGTGTGATGACCTTTTTTACGGTCTTTCAGCTCGGCGGCATGATGGGTGGCGTGAGCCAATCGCTGAAGATGGCCATGCCGGGTGCAACCGATCGATTGACCCGCGGAGTTGGAGGGGTCGCTCCAAATTTTGGCGAATACCTTCAGATTCGACCAGAACTCGTTTGGGCGGTGATCATTTGCTTGATCACCATCGCCATCCTTTATGGCGGCGGTTATCGTCGGATCGAAGGTTTGACGACATTCCTCGTGGTCGGCTTGACGTTGGTGACAGTGGTGGCCACGGCCTCCCTTTTCTTCACGATCTATGCGCCGCGATGGGATGCCATTTTGGATGGACTGGCACTCAAGATTCCTAAAGAAGGAATTGCGGACGCATTCGCCGTTTTCGGGATCACAGGGGTTGGTGCTACGGAGTTATTCTACTACCCCTATTGGTGTCTCGAGAAAGGATATGCGAGGTATACGGGGGTGAACGATGGGTCCCCTGAATGGAATCGCCGCGCTCAAGGGTGGATTCGTGTGATGAAGCTTGATGCGTGGATCAGCATGATTGTATTCACCCTTTCCACGGTCGCCTTTTACGCGATGGGAGCTGCGGTTTTGCATCCTCAAGGGCTCGTGCCGGAAGGTTCCAAAATGATCGTGACTTTGGCGGAGATGTACAAAGCTCCGTTTGGCAATTGGACGGAAGTCTTTTTCTTGATCGCTGCCGGAGTTGTTCTGTTCAAGACGCTTTACTTAGCGTGCGCTGCGAATAGCCGGATGACCGTCGACTTCATGGCCTTGTTCCAATGGATTCACGTTCGATCTGCGGAGGCTCGTGCCAAACTGGTACAGCGATTTTGTATTGCATTTCCAGTCTTTGCGTTGACGCTGTATATCGTCAAGCAGGATCCACAAGTCATGGTCAAAATTGGGGGGCTGGCCCAAGCGGCTACGTTGCCGATGATCGCATCGGCGACCTTGTATTTTCGATATGTGAAAGTGGATCCGCGATTGAAGCCGAGTTGGTTCACGGACCTTTGCCTTTGGACAGCATGGTTTGCCATCATCGTGGTAGCCGCATACTCAATCCCTGATTCGTTTTCGAAAATGCTCAAGGCATTTCAGTAACGCATGTTCCTTACGTATTCGAATTGGAATCCTAGTTCGAATCGGAAGAAGCGATCCCTCGAGTCGTTGGAGTTTATCCTATGTTTACTTTGCTTGGTTCCGATCGAGGAAACGGTATGGCGCCCAACCGACGGGAGATCCTGCGGGCGGGAGGATTGGGCATGCTCGGGTTAACACTCCCTCGCTTGCTCGAACTTGAAGCGATGGCCCGAGTATCCGGGCAGGACGGAAACCAACTATCCGCGCGGGTTGCAAAATGCAAGTCAGTGATTTTTCTCTTTTTGTTCGGTGGACCGAGCCAATTGGAGACCTTTGACATGAAGCCGGATGCTCCGGAGAAAATCCGCGGGCCTTACCGGCCGATCGCATCGAGGACTCCCGAGTTGCGCATCTGCGAGCATTTGCCGATGATGGCTGCTATCTCGGACAAGTACACCGTGATGCGAACCCTTTCGCATTCCTTCAATGACCACAGCGGTGGCGCGCATTATCTGCAAACGGGCAAGCGATGGCATGTTCCGATCGGAGGAGGATTTGCGCCGACCCCGAAGGATTGGCCATCGATGGGTTCGATCGTTGAGTATGTCGATCAAGGAGCAGGAAGCCTTGAGAAGACGCTTCCGTCGTACATGGTGGTTCCGAACTCGTTGGGGCGTCTCCAAGAGGATGGGCAGTATCCTCGACCGGGCGAGCACGCGGGTTGGTTGGGGCAACGCTACAATCCCTTGACGACTCGCATCGACAAGTCCTCGAAGTTGGACAACCCTTATTGGAGAGATTGCAGCGACGAGGAGTTGACATATCACATTTCTGGGCTCGGACTCCAAGAGGGTCTCGTCATCGATCGGATGAACTCGAGGCGAACATTGCTATCGCAACTAAATCGACAGCTCAAGGCTCACGAGGATCGTACCCGAGACGAGCAGAAAACAGGTTTTTCGAAGGAACTGGATGTTTTTCGGCAGCGTGCTTACTCGCTTGCCACGTCCGAGGCCGCTCAGCGAGCGCTCGATATCAAGCAGGAATCGGCTGCTGTTCGCGATCGCTACGGTCGCCATCTCTTCGGGCAATCGAGTTTGATGGCGAGGAGGTTGGTGGAAGCTGGGGTGCGATTTGTCACGGTTCAATACGATTGCGTGGATGGTTACAGTTGGGATTCGCATCGCAACAGCGATGATGTGAAGAAGCATTTATTGCCTACATTTGATCAAGCATGCTCGGCCCTTCTTGAGGACTTGGAGCAAAGGGGATTGCTCGACGAAACCTTGGTTATTGCCGCTGGCGAAATGGGGCGAACTCCTACGGCCAACGCGCAGTGGGGGCGGGACCACTGGAGCACTTTGTTTCCGGCGGTCATTGCCGGCGCGGGTATTCCCGGTGGCAACGTGATCGGTAAATCGGACAAGGACGCTGCGTATGCGTTGGAGCGGGTCATATCCCCAGAGGATCTCACAGCTACGGTTTACCATGCGCTGGGCATCGATCCCGAAATGCGTGTTCTCGATGTGCAAAATCGCCCCACGCCGATCGTCGATGGCGGGCGACCGGTCTTCGAATTGTGGAGCTAACTGGTAGAAATACAGATGTATTGGAAAAATCGCGTAGAGAACAACATAGGTTGCCCATGACTCCAGGGTTCATTCAAAAAGGTATCGGACGCACGCTGATAGTTGCACTTGCGCTGGCTGCATGCGCGGTGCTCGCGGTTACGTTGGTCTTGAATTACCTTGCTTCGAGAAGGAATTGGATTGAGCAGACCGATGCCCGTTCGATGGCTTCGGTGCAGCATGCCGCCAAACGATTGGACGATTTGCTGATGCGAATCGCGATGATTCCTAAGACCACCGCGACACGGCAGAAACTTTTCGGGACAAGCCCGGACCCGAGAATGCTCGACTATTTAAGAGAGCTTTTACCGCAACTGCCTCCCGAGGAAGCTTACGGTATTTACATCGCCTACGAAGCGATGGCCGCCGATGCTTCAGGGGCGATGCCTTGGATGGATCGCAAGGATCATCCTAACCCGACGATAGTCAAGTACGATTACCATGACTCTGCCCAAGAGTGGTACAACGGACCAAAGGCCTCGAAGGCGCTTTATATTACGGAACCCTACTTCGACGCGGGTGGATCCGATATTGCGATGGTCAGCGTCACTCACCCCTGCGTTTCTGAGGATGGTGTTTACATAGGAACCGCTGGGATCGATTTGTCGTTGGGGTTGATACGGGATATTGTCGACCAAATAGAGTTTGATGTGAACTTAGCGAACGCGCGATTGCTCGCAACGGTCAGGCCTTCGTCGAGCGATGCAGGTAATGGCATGGACGAGTATGCTTACTTGATCAGCCGCTCGGGATTTGTCGTATCGCACCCGGATGCCACCTTGATGTTGAGCGAGAGAACGCGAGGTGCAAATGTTGCCGAATTGGTCGATGGGAAGAAGACTGTCGGTGCTGGCAGCGGTATGGATATTGTCACCATCGATGGAGATCTTAGGCGCATTTACTGGACAACGTCGCCGCTGTCTGGATGGAAGCTCATCTATAACGTCTCCAACGCCAAGGTCATGGGACCAGTTATTCGAATGACGATTCAATCGATCGTAATTTCAACCCTCGGATTATTCAGTTTGCTCGGATTGATTGGATGGATCGCATCGCAATGGGCAAAGCCTATTCGGGAATTGACCGAACAAGCGAGATTGCTGAGCAAGGGGGAGATCGCAACGGAACGTTTACTGCCCCTGGTACGAAGGGGAGACGAACTCGGTGCTCTGGCAAAGAATTTTTCTGAAATGAGTCGCGAGATTCATGATCGCGAAAAAGAGTTGCGAAGTCTCAACCAGAACTTGACCCATTTGGTCCATGAAAGAACCGCGGATCTGGAGCAGGCGGTGGTCGATGCGGAAAATGCAAAGGAGCAGGCTATCGAAGCTAACCGGACCAAGAGTGCATTTCTCGCGAACATGAGCCATGAACTTCGGACGCCGATGAATGCAATCATCGGTTATAGCGAAATGCTCATCGAGGAGATGGAGGAAGCAGACGATGGGAGAACGGTTGAGGATCTTACAAAAATTCACGCCGCCGGTAAGCACCTGCTGGGCCTGATCAACGATATCCTGGATTTGTCGAAAATCGAAGCAGGCCGGATGACGGTTTATTGCGAGACATTTAGCGTTGCATCCACGATCAAGGAGATCACCGATACGATACAGCCGCTGATCAAAAAGAATCAAAACCAATTGGTGGTCCAAACCAGTGGGAATCTGGGAGTGATGAACAGCGATCTTACGAAATTGCGCCAGTTGCTGTTCAACCTTCTTAGCAACGCATCCAAGTTCACCGAAAAGGGGACAGTCACGCTCGATGTCGTTCGCGAATCTGATCGTATTCAATTCGTGGTCAGCGATACGGGGATTGGGATGAACGAAGCTCAGCTAAAGAAACTTTTCCAGCCTTTCACACAAGCCGACGCATCGACGACGCGGAAGTATGGCGGGACTGGGTTGGGGCTGACGATCAGTCGTCGATTTTGTGAGATGCTCGGCGGGAGTATCGATGTTAAGAGTGAGTTGGGACAAGGGTCCCAGTTCATTGTGAACCTGCCTACCACGGCGCCGCGCGAGAAAGTTGCTGGCGTGCGCGACAGCATTCGCGACCTCGATGATTTGGGAGAAGTGCTCGAGGGGATCAGGTTGGACGGTGCCAATGCCGGGAAGCGGACGATTGTGGTCGTTGATGATGATCCGTCGGTTTGCGAATTGATGGAGCGATTCTTGACCAAGGAAGGATTTTTGGTCAAGTCGATCAAGAATGCGAAGGACGCACTCGACTTTATCCGGAAACATCCCCCGTTCGCAGTAACCTGCGATCTCATGATGCCGGGGATGGACGGTTGGTCGTTCCTGCAAGCGGTCAAAGAGGATGCGGAGCTTTGCGAAATTCCCGTGATCATGATTTCCATCTCGCCGAATCGTGAATTGGGGATTGCTCTCGGGGCCGTTGAGTTTCTCTCCAAGCCGGTGGATTGGAATGATTTGTCGCGCGTGCTCGAACGATTGCGCACACAATCGAGATCCACCTCCAATGCGTGGGGTTCCAATGCACTGCTTCTGGTCGAAGACGATGTCGCGATGTCAGAAATGACGTCGCGGTTACTTGAAAATCACGGTTGGAAGGTGCACGTTGCATCCAATGGCAAAGCGGCACTGAAGGAACTCGAGTCGTTTGTCCCAGCCGTCATACTTTTAGACCTGATGATGCCCGAAATGGATGGGTTTCAATTCTTGACCGAGTTCCATCGACGTCCCGATGTGAACCATATACCCATCATTGTCCTCACGGCTATGGATTTGGACGCAAACCAACAGGCATTTTTAGCGAACCAAACGGTTGAGATTCTTAAAAAGGGATCGACCGATTCCGAGACGATTCTCGATCATCTCAAGAAACACATTCATAATCTTAATCCAACTCAAGACTAGCTTTTCGGTAAACAAGGAACCACGCTGGCTGAACCATGACAAAAATATTGCTGGTCGAAGACAACGAAATGAATCGCGACATGCTGTCGAGGCGATTGGAACGAAAGGGTTTTCAAGTACTGATCGCCGTGGATGGTCAAGAGGGCATCGACAAGGCGAAGATGGAATACCCGAGTTTGATTTTGATGGACATGAACCTACCGATCATCGATGGATGGGAAGCAACGCGGCGACTCAAGGCAGATGCGGCGACGTCGTCGATTCCGATTATCGGATTGACCGCGCATGCAATGTCCGGGGATCGCGAAAAATGCTTGGAGGCGGGTTGTGATCAGTACGACACCAAGCCGGTCGATTTCGCAGGGCTACTGGTAAAGATTCACGCATTGCTCGGAGATAGCGACTCATGAGCCACGAGCCAACTGCACCCCAAAGTCCCACCGAGTCTAAGCGATTGCTGAAACTCGCATTCGAAGCCAACTCAGATTACTTGAGTTACGTTCGGCATGAGTTTCGCACACCGCTCAATCAAATTCTCGGGTACGGCGAAATGCTCGAAGAGGATGCTGCATCGGCCGGACAAGCATCCGTTGTTTCTGATTTGCAAAGGATTCAAAAGGCGAGTCGGCGATTGTTGGAATTAGTCGATGCCCATTTGACGACCAAGTTTCTCAATCTTCCGCCGGTGGCACCGCCCGAGTCCTCCGCAGCCAACCGCGAGTCCTCCGCGGCCAACCGTTCGCCAAACAGCAGCGACATCGATCCGGATCCGGTTGAGAAACGGACTGAAAAGTCGATCGGTGCTTCCCTTGATGCGACAAATCCATTGGTTGGACGTATCTTGGTGGTCGACGACCAGCCTACCAATCGAGACGTACTCGTTCGAAGACTCAATCGCCACGGACTGCAGACATCGGTTGCAGAGAACGGGGCTGTAGCGCTGAGTATGGTGGAAACAGGTGAATTTGATCTTGTATTGCTGGATATCATGATGCCCGTCATGGACGGGTACGAAACGCTGATTCGGCTCAAAAGCAACGAAGCCACGCGTCATATTCCGGTGATCATGATCTCTGCACTTGATGAATTGGAATCGGTCATTCGTTGCATCGAAGCCGGTGCGGAGGACTATCTCCCAAAGCCTTTCGATCCAACGCTGCTTCGCGCCCGCATCAGCGCGTGTCTCGAGAAAAAGTCGATGCGTGACAAGGAGCAGAATTACTTGCAACAGATCTTGCAAACCCAAAAGCGACTTACGCACGAGTTGGAGGAAGCAGAGGAGTATCTTCGTTCGCTGTTCCCCGACCCTGTCGAGACTCCTTTGCAAGTAACCTGGAAGCATCAATCCTGCTCGGAACTCGGTGGCGATGCGCTCGGCTATCATTGGATCGACAAGAGCCATTTGGCCATGTACGTCCTCGACGTGTGTGGGCATGGGGTCGGAGCATCGTTGCTGTCAGCCACCGCGATCAATGTCCTGCGGAGTGGATCCTTGCCCGTTTCAGACATGCGTCAGCCAGCAGAGGTGCTCGGGACGCTCAATAACATGTTCCTCATCGAGCAGCAGAACAATCGATTCTTTACGATTTGGTACGGGGTCTACAACATCGAGACTCGTACGCTGACGTACGGTGGCGCAGGGCACCCTGCTGCGTTGCTATTTACACCGAGCGGACATCGCCCAGCGCTCCACCGACTAAAGTCAACGGGAGCGATCATCGGCATCATCGAAGGAATGGATTATGACCAGTTGACCTGCTCGGTTCCCGAGGGATCCCATCTTGTCGTACTCACGGATGGATGTTTTGAAGTCATCCACGGCGACGGATCGATGATGGATGCCGACGTGTTGGAGCACTTCCTTCTCGAGCATATCCAGGATGACGATATGGCTGACGCGTGGTTTTTGGAATGCCAACGGAGGCGTGGGGACACGACGCTCGACGATGATTTCACACTTCTGCGTATCCGTTTTTGATGGCACGGCAGAAGAGCTTTCCTAACGGTGGCTGTCGATGCATGTGGGCAACAATCGGTTAGCGCCCCAGCGGACTACGTCGTCGGCAGGCAACCCTGTTTCCGCGTGAACTCGATCGCGTTCGTATCGAGCTTCGGCGTCGCTTAATCCATGGGTGTTGAGGGCGATGCATGCAACACGCACGGGCGCGAGCGCTCCTCCTGCGCTCCCGATGGACTCGTACATGGCGACAACATCGCGAAGCGGTGGGATTTTGACCCAGCGGAAGTCGCGAAGGTGGTGCATGTTGGCACGATGGACCAGCACCAAGTGGGTTGGTTGCGAGCCCCGGAGCAGGGGAAGTGTTGCTGTCGAAGCCGGGTTGAGCAAGGAACCTTGGCCTTCGATAAACACGACGTCATTGCCTTCGGCGCACGCGGTGACCTCTTGTTGGACAGCACCCGATGCGAAGTCGACACGGATAGCATCAAGGGGTATGCCATCCCCTTCGAGCATGATTCCCGTCTGGCCTGTTGCCATGAATTTCGATCGGATGCCGAGATCTCGAGCAGCGCGATGGAAGGCGATCGCTGCAGACATTTTGCCGATCGACATGTCGGTTCCGACAAACAAGACCCTTTTGCATGGAAGCAGGCGGGCGGTTCCCATCCCCGAAACCAAACCGTGTGGTTCCTGCCGTATGTCCCAAATCCATTTATCGGGCTGAAGGTGAGGTGCAAGCTTCGGATGGTGAGCGAGGTGGGTATGCAATCCATTGAGAATGTTCAATCCGCCTCGGAGTGAAGCAATCAGATCAGGAATCCATTCCTCAGGTAGCTTGCCACCGAGCGCTGCCAATCCCAGAACCAAGGTCTGTGGATGGAAGCTGAGTGCTTCCTCGGCGGTGGCGACGATCGGTATGCCCTGTTGAAGTGGAATCCCCGTCAACTCGGCGAGGTTTCCATCGGACGTTTGGGAATCGATAACAACGGCGACGCGTTCGGGGGCAAATCGAAGGATGGCCAATCCGGTCTTGCCATGAATCCCGAGGATTCCTCCGTGCAGGAGGATTGCGAGTTTATCGGTTGCGTCGTACTGAGGGTGTTTAGGCATGAGTTACTCCGAGTCCTGGAATTTCGCGATTGATCAAGTATCCGTTGTCCAGTCGACAACCCACATAGGGATCGTTCTTTAGATTGAGGTGGCTATCCAAATCGATATAGTCGACCAAGGATGCCAGTTGATTGGCGGCGGTATTTCCAAGGCTGGTTTGAGAATAGCAGCCAAGCATGACTTTTAAGCCCATGGCTCGAGCGCAATGGATCATGCGTAGGGCTTCACTCAACCCACCGCACTTTAGTATCTTGATGTTGATGCCGCTACAGGATGATGCCAACAATGGGATATCGTTGCTCGTGCGACAACTCTCATCCGCCATCACGGGTATGGGGGACGCGCGATGCACTTCACCCAAGGCACCTAGGTCGGCTGGAGGAGTTGGCTGTTCGACATGATCGACCCCGCGCTGAGCCAACCAGGAGCACATCGCGATCGCATCGCTCGTCGACCAGCCACCGTTGGCATCGACACTCTTGTGAATCCCGTCGGGCAACAATTTTGCGACGGCTTCAAACATGGCTTTATCCGCGGCAATTCCATCGGGCGATCCCATTTTGATTTTGACGGCACGGATCACGCCGATTCCCAGCCACTGCGTCCATCGCTGCTGAGCAACTTCTGGGCTGGAGATTCCGATCGTGACCGACGTAGGAACCGCCGCCGATTGCGAAACACCCAGCAATCGCCATACAGGCTGCTGCGTAACCTTGCCACACCAATCCCATAGCGCCATGTCGATACCCGCTATTACCGACGAGGCAATCCCGTCATCGCGAAGGGCTCGCTCGATGCCTTCACGTTGCCAAGGGTGAAAGTGCCGGAGCAGTTCTACAGATCGCGCTAGCTCGTGCTCGAGAAACTCCGAGGGTTGGGTTGTCTGTGGAATGGAGAACTCGGCAGCTTCACCGATTCCCTCGATACCCTCAGCGAGAATCCGGACTTCGATGTTTCGTGAAGCAGCTTGGACTCCACGACTGATCGCAAGTGCGACGCGCTTGTGAACTTCGAACGATTTGTACGATAGCTTCATTTGGTATCTTCCGAAAACATGCAATGATTCCAACGCATCACGTAATGTGGGCCGATCTTTGGAATCTCGAACGGTTCTCCTTCCGCACGCCATCCGTGTTTAGCATAGAAGGAGACCGCAGACTCCCTAGCGTTGCACCATAATTCCCACCCCTGGAGCTTGGCCATCCGGTGAACGTAGTTCAATAACTCACCACCTACACCGATACGGGAGTTGCGTTCATTGTACTCGCATTCGCCGTCGTTGTTGGCTTTGCGGTGGCTCCCTAACCCCTGATACGATTGCAGAACCGCCATGCCTCGCAACTGCACTTGGTTCGATGGTACCAACGGCGTTGCATCCGGGTTGTCATCCATGGTGCCGCTCGTTGCTTCGGGAATGAGCAAAGTCAAGCAGCCGATAGGTTCATGCAACGAGGAGTCCACGCGATAGCTGACCACGTGGAGCGTGGATTCCAAATCGTCACCTGCGAACAAAGTGCTTTCGTAGGGCATTCCCAATGGCTCCCTGAGCACTCGGTACCTTAGTTGTCGAACGGTATCAAAACTACCGTCCTTGGTGGAGGTATCGCCTCGGAGTTCTACAAACTTCAGTTCGGGTGTTGTTGGATTCAAGATGCGGTGACCAAGATGCAGTAACTCAGTAGAACCATCGATGCAACAATACATTCGTGACCGAGACGGCGGGTGGGTCGCTGGGGAAGGAGCATCGGATCCACGGATGATCGGATCAGCGGCGATGGCAGAGAGAGCTAACGGCCAGTGATCGGGCGCCATTGGTTCGAACGCGTTGGATCGCCATTGAGTGTACCGGTTCCGGCTCCCGATGTCAGTCGCCCAGCGGTACCCGGCGTATCATCTGGCAAGCCTAGTCCCGGGATCTTTTTCGTAGTGCCGGGTGGATTGCTACCGAGATCGGCAAGTGTTCGTCCGTCGGTGCGAGCGCCGGAATCTGCTACGCGAGAGTTTGAACGTCCTTGGAGCCGGGCGATCAGTTTTTCACTTTCACCAAGCCGTTGTTCCAATTGATAATTGCGTTGTTCCAGTTCTTCCGCTCGCTTCTTTTGGCTTCGAAACTCGGACAGCAATCGATCGCTCTCCAATTGGTACTGACGCATGGCTTGATTGCCCGGCCACGCTTGGCACCCGGGTACCAACGAGATAATCCCGACCACAGCCCAATGCAGCCAGCCACCCCTTCGGATGGGTCGTTCAAATTTTTGGGCTATCGCAAAGTTCATATGCCGAGGCGGAATAGCGGTTACCTAGGTAGGTTTCGTTCGAGCTAAAAACTCGACTGCAGAGAACGAATTAGCATTTTTCGGATTTGGATTAAAGGCCATTTCGGGGCGATTGCCCGGCAAAACCTGGGAAACTCGGATCCTGGGAAATTCTCATCGCGGTAAAGAAAATTGGATCGCGGTTAAGTCGTGCAACGCGCCTGAGGATCAGGTATGCTTAAGAGATTCCCGCCTTTACTAGCGTTTCGACCAAGACATCTGTTGGTTGGAAGTGATGCTCCCGCCGTGGTTTGTTCTGACTCTTTGCTTTGCGATTCTCCCCTGCCATGCGAACCTCAACCTCTATTCTTTTTCTCGCCGTCGCACGGACCTTAGTGTGTCTGGGCGGATTTGTCCTCGCTGCGACCTCGGGCTGGTCACCGGTGGTGGGATGCGTTCGAGCGGAGGAATCTGAAACCGAGTTGCAAAATGCTTATCGTCGAGAAGTGGCTCCGATCGTTCAGAAGTACTGCACCGAATGCCATAACCCAGACGTGAGCGAAGCGGATATCGACTTTGCATCGATCAAAGAATGGGCGGAGGTCAAAAAAGGGATACGACATTATCAGCGTGCCCTTGATCAGCTTCGTACGAACCAGATGCCACCTCCCGATTCGCCGCAATTGTCGGATGCGGACGCCAAGACGTTGAGCCATTGGATCGAGCGTTGGCTGGCGTTGGAGGCTGCCAAACAAGCTGGCGATCCAGGGCCGGTGGTTCTGCGGCGTTTGAACAATGCCGAGTACACGTACACGCTTCGGGATCTAACGGGAGTTCCGGAATTGGACCCAGCGAAGGAATTTCCCGCGGACAGCGCTGCCGGTGAAGGCTTTTCCAACACGGGAGCTTCTCTCGTCATGTCGCCAGCCTTGGTGCGAAAGTACCTTGATGCTGCCAAACAAGTCGCTGAGCATTTGGTGCTGCTTCCAGAAGGCTTCGTGTTCTCGGCCAATCCATCGGCGAGCGACATGACGAATCAAAAAGTGGATGAGATCCGCAAGTTTTATGCACGCTACGCCAACAACCAAGGGGGCGATACGGTCAACCTCCAAGGGATCGTTTTCGAGACCAACCAGGGAGGGCGGTTGCCGATCGAGCTGTACCTTGCGGCGGCTGATGATGTGCGTGGTTTGACTGGAAGACCGGGAGGACCAACGGCGGACATTGCCATCGAAACCATCGCCAATGAAAAGAAGCTCAGTCCCAAGTACCTGAAAACGCTTTGGCAAGCCCTCGCGGACACCTCGCCCCGACCGGAATCGGATGGGTTGCTGGGGAACTTGCGACGTGAATGGCAAGAACGCGGGGGCGAGGGTTCGAAGGATCTCCTCGGGCAGATTCTGGGTTGGCAAAGATCCTTGTGGCGGTTCACGAGCGTTGGGCACATCGGGAAGCGGAATGGGCCATCGGCGTGGCAGGAACCGGTTGATCCGATACGCGCCGAGCATGAGCTCCGATTCCCGATCCCCAATCCCAAAGGGCCCAATCAAAACGGGGAAGAGGACGTAACGATCTATCTGCAGGTCGCCGATGCGGGAGATGGTTCCTCTGGGGATGTGGCTTATCTAGAGCGCCCCAGGTTGGTCGCCCCTGGACGCCCCGATTTGCTCCTTCGCGATGTGAATGGGCTGGTACGAGCGATGGAACGC
>CAIYZV010000418.1 GCA_903930765.1 uncultured Pirellula sp. | reverse complement strand
TCACCTGTCGAAAGATGCGGGATACTCAGCGAATCCACCAACCGTCGGCACTGAGTCCCTTTACCGGCACCAGGGGGGCCGATGAACACGATCAACATGATTGTGGCCCTTTCCTGGGGATTTTTCGTGATAGGATCGGAAAAGATCTACAATCGCACAGGCGGCGAGGGGGGAAACGCCAAGCTGTTTTCAAACCTGACAACCATCAGTGCTCGCTGTATCCAGTGCTCGCTGTATCCAGTGCTCGCTGTATCCAGTGCTTGCTATACCGAGGCTTGATGCGATGTTGCACCGCATCATTGCCTACGAGTCCAAGCTTACGACTCCAAGAGCCCCTTGTAGTTTCTCATCAACAAGTGGCTATCGATCTTCTGAATCAAATCGAAGGCGACGCTCACAGCGATCAAAAGGCCGGTACCGCCGTAGAAGGCAGCCACGGTGAACGAAACCCCGAACTGCGATGTGATGATGGTCGGAACAATGGCGATGATCGCGAGGAAGGCTGCACCGACATACGTAATCCGTACCATGACCTTCTCCAAATAATCCGCGGTTCGCTTGCCAGGACGATACCCTGGAATGAACGCGCCTGAATCCTGGAGATTCTGCGCCATCTCCCTCGGATTGAACATGATCGATGTCCAGAAGAAGCAAAAGAAGAAAATTAGCAGAATGTAGAGCACGTTGTAAGTAAACGATGACCCCGAGTTGAACATGGCGGAAAGCTGTTGACAAACGCTAGAAACATAACCACCAAAACCAGCACTGCCCGCAAACGAAGACGCCAACAATCCAAAGATCATTCCGGGGATCATCAAAAAGCTGCTGGCAAAAATGATCGGCATAACGCCGGACTGATTGATCTTCAACGGGAGAAACTGCTTGGTTCCACCAAAGACCCGTCGACCGCGCACGTGCTTGGCACTCTGCATTTGAATCCGCCGTTGTGCCATGGTGATAAAAACAACACCGAACACCACGGCGATGAAAAGCCCAGCCAATACCACGAGCACGTCAGGTCCGATGGTGGTACCACCGCTACCGCTCAAGGAAGTTGAAACGTTCTGGCGAAGGTCCCAAAGGGCTTTCGGCATCTGAGCCAAAATACCCGCCATGATGAGCAAGGATATACCGTTGCCGATTCCGTATTCGTCGATTTGCTCGCCGAGCCACATCAAGAACATGGAACCTGCAGTCATGATCGCAACCGAAGTGACCTGCCAACCCACCGATAGACTCGAGGAATTGCTCCCGAAGAACTGCGAAGAAACAGGGGCGTCGAGAGGGCCATTGACGGTAAAGCTCAAGTAAACCCAGCTTTGGAGGACGCAGATGATCACTGTCAGGTACCGTGTGTACTCATTGATCTTCTTTCGCCCCGAGGCACCTTCTTTGCGAAGGTCTTCGATCGGCTTCCATACCGTGCCGAGCAACTGAAAAATAATCGAAGCGGAGATGTACGGCGCGAGCCCCAAACCAAAGATCGTCAAACTTCGCAAGTCGGTCGCGGAGAAAACCGCTACCTTGTCCATGAAGTTCTTCAACTCGCCAGTCACCGCCAAATCCGAATCCAAAACGGGCAATCGAACGTGGTAACCGATTCGATAAACCGCCAGCAGGAAAAGCGTCAAAAGGATCTTTTGGCGCAATTCCGGGATCGAGAAAACTATCCTCAATTTTTCTAACATGTTTCGACCGTCCTATCGAACTCAACAATCGTCTTGGATCTAAATGAAAATGGCTGACGACGCAATCGCTGCGGCGTCAGCCATCATTGTTTCCACTCTCAGGCACTGTGCCTAGACCAAACCCGCCTCGTTGCAGGACTTGGCTTGATTTTCATCGGGTCCGATGCGCCCCTTCCAACGGGGCATAGCAGCCCTACTGCGACTTCGCTTTCAGGTCCGCGACCCGTTGCTTCGGTGTGCGCTTGGCAGCGAGAATCTTCACGGTCCCACCCGCAGCTTCGATCTTCTGCTTGGCAGATTCACTGATCCGCGTCACGACGAAATTCAGCTTCTTCGTGACTTCCCCGTTGCCGAGGATCTTCAGTTCATCGAACCGCAAACGAACCAGCCCCTTGTCGCGAATCGCGGACGGTGTAACTTCGTCGCCAGCGTTGAACGCGGCGTCGATCGCTCCGACGTTGATTCCAACCACATTGACCGCAAACCGGTTGTGAAAACCCCGTTTCGGAGTTCGCATGTAAATCGGTGTATCGCTACCGGAGAACATAGGGTGACGGCTGTAACCGCTGCGGGACTTGTGACCATCACGACCACGTCCAGACGTCTTACCCGTCTTGCTACCCACC
Organism: uncultured Pirellula sp.; assembly: GCA_903930765.1. Lineage (GTDB taxonomy): Bacteria > Planctomycetota > Planctomycetia > Pirellulales > Pirellulaceae > JBKCUI01. The sequence goes on along the minus strand of CAIYZV010000418.1, from coordinate 10,212 downwards.
CCGCGACCGATACGCTTGCGTGCACGGTTCTTGACAATACCTTCGTTGACTTCTTCCAAGTTCATGACAGATTCACACCCCGCAAACGTTCGACATCCTCGCGTGTTCTCAACTGAGCCAACGCGTCGAAGGTCGCTTTGATCAAAACCGTTGGATTGTTCGACCGGAAACTCTTGGTCAAAATATCTTGAATCCCGAGCGCTTCACAGACAGCTCGGACTGCTTGGCCCGCAATAATACCGGTACCAGGGCTCGCTGGCATCAACAAAACGTGAGCTGCACCGAATCGACCGGTCACTTTGTGAGGGATGGTGCCATTGACGATCGGAACATGCATCATCGCCCGTCCAGCCGCCTTTTGTGCCTTGGCGACGCTCGGTGGAACTTCGTTGGCCTTGCCGTATCCATATCCGACCTTGCCACGCCCATCCCCGACCACGACCAAAGCGGCGAAACTAAAGCGTCGACCACCCTTGACCACCGCCGCGCATCGCTTGATCTTAAGCACGCGGTCGATCTGGGAATCGCCTTGATTGTTATCCGTGTTGTTATTTGCCACGCTCTTGCTAACTCCCCGTCTTAGAATTCCAACCCGGCTTCACGAGCCGCGTCCGCGAACGCTGCCACGCGACCGTGATACTTGTATGGTCCTCGGTCAAACGACACCGACTTGATCCCAGCCTGGATGGCTCGCTCAGCAAGAATCTTACCGAGTTTCGCTGCCGAGTCACAGTTCCCACCGTAACCGACTTGCCCCTTCAACGCCTTTTCCGCAGAAGAAACCGAAACGATGGTCTTCCCCGCCTCGTCATCGATCACTTGACAGCCGAAATTCTGCAGTGACCGATACACGCACAACCTCGGTCGCTCGGATGTTCCCCGAACTCGCTTGCGAACGCGATATGCACGGCGTTCTCGCTGACCATCGACAACCTTGCGAATGTCCACGTTTGAAACCTCTGACTAAAACCCAAACCTTGAACGAACCAACCGAAACCAGCAAATAAACCACCCAATAGCAACGCCTTAGGTAGCACTCTTGCCCGGCTTGAGCTTGACCTGCTCTCCCGCATAACGGATCCCCTTGCCCTTGTACGGCTCAGGCTTCCTCAACGATCGAACATGGGCAGCAAACTGACCGACTGCTTGCTTGTCACATCCCGACACATTCACGTGCGTCTGGTCTGGGCAAACAACATTCAATCCCTCGGGAATGGGAACTTGCAGTTCGTTGGCAAACCCAACTCGCAAGTTCAACACCTTTCCCTTGATCGACACCACGTAACCGACGCCGACCACTTCCAATTTCTTTTCGTAACCGTTCTTCACGCCCGTGATCATATTGTTGATCAAGGCACGGGTCAAACCGTGGAACGCCCGGGACGATCGGTCTTCGTTGTCGCGAGACACCAAAACCGACTTGCCACCATCCTCCAAAGTCACCTTCACTTCCTCACGGTGAGTGAAGCTGAGTTTGCCCTTGGGACCCTCGACGTTCACCGTCAACCCATCGACAGCGACTTTCACGCCATCCAAAACGGGAATCGGCTTTTTTCCAATTCTTGACATCTTCTGAGTTCTACCTATCTGGAATGTGGTAGGCAGTTCGCACCGCCTAGTCTTCCGTTGTTCACGCTATGTTCTTTTTGCAACGCCCGGGAGATTCCCCGAACTAGCAAACCTCGCACAAAACCTCTCCGCCGAGCTTGTGCTGGCGTGCTTCCCTGTCGCTGTAAACACCCTTCGAGGTGCTCACGATCGAAATCCCCATGCCGTTGAGCACCGGTTTCAGATCACCGCACTTGGCATACACACGACGACCGGGCTTGCTAACCCGCTTGATCGTCTGAATGATCTTCTCACCGTTCGGACCATACTTCAGCTCGATACGCAACATCTTCACCGGCTCGCCTTCGACCTCGGCGTAATCCCAGATGTAGCCTTCACGCTTGAGTACGTCCGCCACGCTCTTTCGAAAGCCCGACACTGGAACATCCACAAAGGGACGCTCGATGCGGATAGCATTGCGAATACGGGTCAACATGTCAGAAATTGGGTCAATATTCATCTTTTACGTGCCCCGCACCTTACCAGCTTGCTTTTCGAACGCCAGGAATCAGACCTTTATCAGCCAACTGCCGAAAACAGATCCGACAAATCCCAAACTTGCGATACACCGCTCGCGGCCGTCCGCAAAGCTTGCAACGGTTCTCACGACGAGTCGAAAACTTAGGCTCGCGATTCGCTTTGGCGATCTTGCTTTTGCTTGCCACTGGTCAATCTTCCGATCAAAACTAGGAACTTGTTTGTCTGTACAAAAATACGTTACGCTGTCTTCTTCTTGGGTGCTCGGAACGGCATTCCGAACATCTCCAGCAACCGTCGACCATGATCGTTGGAACGAGCTGTAGTCACGATCGTGATATTCAACCCCTGAGCCTTGGCGAACTTATCATTGTTCAACTCAGGAAACACCAACCATTCGTTGAGCCCCATGGAGTAATTTCCATGCCCATCAAATGCAGTGCGGCTTACCCCTCGAAAGTCACGCACCCGTGGAAGCACAATGCTGATGAGTCGGTCTAAAAACTCATACATCCGCTCACCGCGCAAGGTAACTTTGCAACCGATCGCTACGCCTTCACGAAGCTTGAAACCTGCAATCGAATTGCGTGCGAGCGTTAAAACTGGCTTCTGACCAGTGATTTCACCCATCGCGTCCGCAGCAAGTTCCAGGAACTTCTTGTCTTGCATCGCCTCACCTACCCCCATGTTGACCGAGATCTTCTCAATCTTGGGAATGGCGTACACATTCTTGATCCCCAGCTCTTCGCCGAGCTGATTCTGAATGCTGTCTATGTAAAATTGCTGTAATCGAGGTGCCATACGTTTCGAGCCCCGCGGCCCAATGCTTTGTGTTACTGGTTTTTGTATTTGTGACGCTCAACCCCTGCCACCACAGTTGAGCTGATCATCTTGGATTTCTCTTCCAACCGCTCCGCATCAGCGGGCGATCTCACTACTTCTTCGCGTCGGACTTGCGGCCGGGAGCCACTTTGCTAATGGTCGACCCCGAACGCTTGCTATAGCGCTCCTTGGAACCATCCGGCAAATACCGAACCCCAACCCGAGTCGGTTTCCCAGTCGACGGGCAAACCAACATCACCTTGGATACGTTCATCGCAGCTTCCTTCGACAAACGCCCACCCTGTGGGTTACGCTGCGAACGCTTCACGTGCTTGTAGACTTTGTTCAAGCCCTCCACAACCACGCGACCCTTATCGCGATCCACTACGAGGACTTTGCCCCGCTGACCTTTGTCTCGGCCGGAAATGACTTCGACGATGTCGTCAACCTTAATCAACATCACACAACCTCACTCGCCAACGAGACGATCTTGGTAAAACTCTTTTCCCGCAACTCTCGAGCCACCGCACCGAAGATACGGGTGCCGCGAGGATTGTCGTCTTTGTCGACCAATACCACGGCATTGCTGTCGAATCGAACATAACTACCGTCCGCTCGGCGAGTCGGTTGCGCAGTCCGCACAATCACCCCACGCACGACGGCCTTTTTCTTAATTTCGCTTCCTGGAATGACGCTCTTCACCGAGCAGATGATGACATCACCCAACCCAGCGTAGCGGCGTCGCGTTCCACCCAACACTTTGATGCACATCACTTCTCGTGCACCCGTGTTGTCCGCAACTTGCAATCGCGTTTCTTGTTGAATCATTTGTTGAAACTTTCAAACCGTGTACTTCGATGCCCTCTAGTCGCTGTCCGCGAATCGCTCGCAGACCGCCCTAACTGGCTGACGCTTCGCTCCGGAGAGTCGCCAAGTCCACTTGGCGATTCTTCTCGACGATCCGCACTAATCGCCATCGCTTCAGCTTGGAAATCGGTCGCGACTCTTCAATCTCAACCGTATCCCCAACCTTGGATTCGTTCCCTTCGTCATGCACATGGCAGACGGTTTTGCGTCGTACGATCTTCGAATACTTAGGGTGACGCACGAATCGCTCGATTTCAACTCGACGCGACTTGTTCATCCGATCGCTCTTGACGACTCCAATCAAAATTCGACGTGCCATAATTCTTTCTCTCGCCTCTTAACCCTTGTTCGCCTTCGTTCGCTCTGTCTGAATCGTGCGAACACGAGCGATCAATCGACGGTTCTTTCGAGTCTGACTCGGAACATCGACGCGGTCTGTCTGGGATTGCAATCGCAAACGGAACATCGTCTCCGCAGCTTCCACCGCAGTCAGATCCAATTGCTCGTCACTCATCTCACGCAGTTCGGATGCCTTCATCTGTCTCTCAACCTCTAAACCATCTGTTCGAGAAGCGCTCTCGCACTCCCCTGTGTCCACTATTCCGAATCAACCTCAAGGCTTACACCCACCCGGCCAATCCTCCAGAAACCGCCTCGGTCTCTTCCGTCGCCCTGCGAATCACTCCGCACAGCTATTTGTCTTTTTCCCAACCCTGCTTTCGCTCTGGATCGATATGCATCACATACCAACCAACGCGAAACTTCCGATACTCACCCCAGCATCTACGCTGGACGGCGACGAACCAATCGAACCCGAATCGGCATCTTCGCAGCGAGTCGAGCAAAACAAACCTTGGCTTGTTGCTCCGACACACCGCTCAGCTCATACAGGACTGTCCCTGGACGAACCACTGCCACCCAGTACTCCGGCTCCCCTTTACCTTTACCCATCCGGGTTTCCAAAGGCTTCGAAGATACCGGCTTGTCCGGGAACACTCGAATATACAACCGTCCTTCACCGCGAACGTATTGGTTAGCTGCGATCCGACCGGCTTCAATCGTCTGGGCTCGGATCCAACCGCCTTGAAGGCATTGAAGACCCCAGTCACCGAAAACGACTTTGTTGCCGCGAGTCGCATTACCTTTTATACGTCCTCTTTGGCTTTTTCGGTGCTTGACCCGCTTGGGCATCAGCGCCATCGTTTGAATCTCCCGCGTACGAACCTTGATTTACCCAAACCTGAACTCCGATATTCCCCTGCGGGGTCGAAGCTTCAGCAAAACCGTAACTGATCTTTGCTTGGATCGTGCTCAGTGGCAACGCACCCGCGTTGGCTTTTTCGCAACGAGCCATCTCAGCCCCACCGAGTCGCCCCGAAAGCTGAATCTTGATCCCCTTCGCTCCCGCATCCATCGCGGTCTCAATGGATCGCTTCATGGTACGACGGAAACTAGCCCGCTTCGCCAACTGCTTTGCAATGTCCTCAGCGATCAACTGTCCTTGGATTTCAGGTCGATAGACCTCCTCCACCTTCAGATTGACCCGCCGACCGATCAAGTTCTGCAGCTCTTCCTGCAACACTTCGATCTCTGTACCCTTTTTGCCGATGATCAAACCTGGCTTCGCCACGTAAACAAACAGCCGAACCTCGTCACGAGTCCGCTCAACCTCAATTCGGTCGATGCCAGCCTCGCGGTACGACGCCTTCGTCGGATGGTATTTGATGAATTTTCGAATCTTCTGGTCTTCTACCAAAAGCTCCGCAAACTCCTTCTTGCTCGCATACCATCGACTCTTCCAGCCCATGACGATGCCGGTCCGGAAGCCAATAGGATTTACCTTCTGTCCCATAATTCAGTTCTTCCTACAGTTCTTCCAACCGCTTGAGTTCTACCGAAATGTGACTCGTACGCTTCAGGATCGTGAACGCTTGGCCACGCGACCGAGGCTGAAACCGCTTGAACATCGGCCCGCCATCAATCCTGGCATCCACTACAACCAACTCTTCCGTGTTGTAGGAACGCCCGCCATTCTGATCCGTGTCCTGAGCACTACCGATCGCACTCTTGATCACCTTTTCCAACATCCTCGCCCCACGATGCGGTTGGAATCGCAAAATCTCCAACGCTTCGTCTGCGAATTTGCCACGGACCAGATCCGCCAAAGGCCGAACCTTCCTGGCGCTGATTCTCGCGTGTCTGTGTACTGCCCGGTAAGACATGGTCTATCCCTGTTCTCGCATCAATTACTTCTTGCCACCCTTGCCGCCGTGACCACGGAAGGTTCTGGTCGGAGCAAACTCACCGAGTTTGTGCCCAACCATATCCTCAGTCACGAAGACCTTGATGTGCGCTTTACCATTGTGAACCATAAACGTCGCACCTACGAACTCAGGCACAATCGTGCAACGTCGCGCCCAGGTCGTGATCGCTTGTGAGCTGTTGGTTTCCCGAGCCTTGATCAGCTTGGCAAACAGCTTTGGATCCACATAAGGACCCTTTTTCGTCGAACGTCCCATCGTCTAAATCGCCTTACTCAGACCTTGTCTCGAATCTGAACAACTTGGTTCCCAAAAATAACAAATACCTCTTAACGCAACTTCAACTGACCATACCGTACCGACTTGCGGCGACGAATGATCGAAGCGTTGCTCGGCTTGCGGCGACGACGGGTAAAACCACCCTTCGCCAGCTTGCCAGTCGGACTGACCGGATGTCGACCACCCTTGGTTCGACCTTCACCACCACCGTGCGGGTGATCGTGCGGGTTCATCGCGGTACCGCGAACGTGTGGTCTCCAACCCTTCCAACGATTCCGACCAGCCTTGCCGATCCGAACCGCATCATGGTCGGTGTTACTCATCTTGCCAATCGTCGCTCGACCCTGGCTCGGCACCCGTCGCACTTCACCACTCGGCAATTGCAACTGTGCCCATCCACCCTCTCGAGCCATTAAGACCGCTGACGAACCAGCCGAACGGCAAAGCGCCGCACCTCGCCCAGGCGTCATCTCAATGCAGCAAACTTCAACGCCCGCTGGAATATTCTTCATTGGAAGGCAATTGCCCAAGGTCGGTGCAGCATCCGGGCCGTTCTGTAGAACGTCCCCCGCCTTCATCTTGTCCGTGGCCAAGATATACCGCTTCTCACCATCGGCATACACCAACAGTGCAATACGAGCACTTCGATTCGGATCGTACTGCACCGATTCCACCTTCGCATCAATCCCGTCCTTGGTCCGACGGAAATCGATGATCCGGTACATCCGCTTGTGACCACCGCCTCGATGCCGCGAAGTGATGAAACCTTGATTGTTCCGCCCACCCTTGCGCTTGTATCGCTTGAGCAACGACTTCTCTGGCGTTGCGCCAGGCGTCAACTCCGCAAAGTCGCTTACGGACGAGTTTCTACGTCCTGGCGATGTCGGCTTGTATACTCGAATTCCCATGTTTTTATATCTCTATGAAACGTTGGACCCACCGATTAGAAGAAGTCGATCTTGTGCTCACTGCTGAGCTTCACAATCGCCTTCTTCCACGCCTTGGTCACACCAGCCTTCGCACGATACCGACGAGCCTTGCCCAACCGATTCTGCGTCGCAATCGCGACCACCTTCACGTTGAACAACTCTTCGATCGCATCCTTGATCTGAGTCTTGGTCGCCAAAGGACTGACTTCAAACGCATAGCGATTATGCCGAGTCGCCTTGTGCACACCCTTTTCCGTCACCAAAGGTCGATAAACGATCTGGTGCGGCGTCAAAACCATCGATGTCTTTGGAGGTTGCTTTGCCATATTCTTACCTTACGCCGTTCTTACCTTACGCCGTCGCCCGAGCTTTGATCCAATCCAAAGCATCCTTCGTCATCACCAGTTTTCGCGGACGCAAAACCGACAACGCATTCAGATCGCTAACAGGACTGACTGTCAAACCTTCGATGTTTCGTCCGCTCAAGTAGATATTGCGATCATTCGTTGCGGTCGCCAGTGTCTTGGTCACACCCTCCAACCCCAACGCCTTAAACGTCGACGCCAACAACTTCGTCCGAGGCGACTCCATATCCAACTTGTCAATCACCACAACCGAACCAGCCGAAACCTTGGCGGCAATCGCCATCCTGGTCGCAGCCTGCACAGCCTTGCGAGGCAATCGGTAATAATACGATCGAGGCTGACGAGCATTCGCATGCCCACCACCACGACGAACCGGAGTCCGCTTCGCACCCATCCGTGCGTTACCGGTCCCCTTTTGCTTGAACAATTTTTTCGTCGAACCAGACACCTCACCGCGTGTCTTGGTCTTATTGCTTCCCTGGCGACTGTTCGCCAAGTACATCACAACCACATCGTGCAACAACTGCTTGCTCACCTTGGGAGCAATCGCCTGCGGATCGATTTCGTAATCGCCCACCTTGTTGCCAGCTATGTCATAAACAGGAAGTGTAACCATCGCAAACCTATTTGCTTTTGTTTCTAACTCGAACGGCGAAATCCAATTCCTTCGCTTCACCCCTACGCCGACCCTGCAACAACTGCCGAACCGACCACCACGAGCCTACCCGACCTTGCCACCAAGGGCCTACCCGACCTTGCCACCAAGAGCCTACCCGACCTTGTTCGTCTCCTGAACAATCACATAACCACCCGCAGGACCAGGCACCGCACCCTTGACCAACAACAGATTCTTTTCAGTGTCCACCCGAACCACCTTGAGATTTCTCATGGTCACCCGATCGACACCATAATGACCCGCACCCTTCTTTCCCTTGCGAATACGCCCAGGATAGGTACCTGCAGACGTTCCACCAGGATGCCGGTGCACCTTCTTAACACCGTGGGTCGCTCGCTGACCAGCATAATTGTGCCGCTTCATCCACCCCGAAAAACCACAACCTTTCGAGGTACCAGTCACATCGACAGCCTTCACGCCATCAAGCACCGACACGAGAACCTGAGCCCCAACCTGATGCTCACCAGCACCGCGGAACTCACGAATGAACTTCTTGGGCTCACAATCCGCCTTGGACAACACCGCCACACCGGCGGCCTTCAGACGATCCGAACGCTTGCTCGAAATCGGAGCCACATGCCCACGTTGCGAACGACTCGCCAACCGTCGCGGCTTGTCAGCAAACCCCAACTGCACCGCAGCATAACCATCGCGATCAACGGTCTTGACCTGCAAAATATGACAAGGCCCCGCCTCAATCACCGTCACCGGGATCGCGCGGCCGTCCTGTTCGTAAATCTGCGTCATTCCGACCTTGCGGCCGAGTATACCTTTTCTCATTGGTCAATTCCGTTATCGCTTGCTTTGCGGGACTCACCGAAAACACCGCCCCCCACTAGAGAGCGACATGAGCCGGTTGACGACCCGTATCGATGGTTACCCGCAAGGCTTCCGAACCATACGAGGGAAACCCATTGCGGAGCTATGAAACTATTACCGAGATGTCGCCTTGATTTTAATGTCGACACCCGCCGGAAGGCTCAACTTGTTGAGAGCCTCAATCGTTCGTGCAGTGGCTTGCTTGATGTCGATAAGACGCTTATGAGTCCGAATCTCGAACTGCTGCCGAGCCTTCTTGTCAATATGCGGACCAGAAAGAACCGTGTACCGCTCAATGCGGGTTGGCAACGGAATGGGGCCATGCACTTCAGAATGCGTCCTCTTGGCAGTCTCTACGATCTCCAAGGCACTCTGATCCAGAACCGCATGATCATACGCTTCCATTCGAATTCTAATGACTTCGTGCGATCCGGACACGGTGCAACCAACCCCTCTTTAAAGCTATCATCAACGTGCAATTCGCTCCGAATCACACTCCAAAAAGCCCCTACGTCGAACGCGGGACGCAAGAAGATATGGACCATGGGATCGAACGTCAACAGCAAAAGCCGTTTTTCAGCGTTTCCGGATGAGATTTTTGCTTTCTTTCCTACACCCTCGGAGAACAAATCCAATCGCCCCAACTCCGGAAACATGGCACAACCCCTCTTTTACCTGCCTTTTACCAGCTTTGTCGCTAGCAAACCCTCTCCAGTCGGAACAAACTGCATCCACCCTCGCAGCAAAAGAATCTTTCCGAAACCCACTCAATTTTTCGCGTTGCCAGCAACGGATTTGCTTGCAACAGACTTCCTCCCCATCCGCTGACGAGACGACCACGAATCATGCCTTCACTTCCTTCCGAACCATCCCAGGAACCTACCGCTGCGAACTCTGCACCGGCGAACTCTGCACCGGCGAACTCTGCACCGGCGAGCTCTGCACCGCAGAAGAGTCGGCAAACCGATGGTCTTGATCCCAATCAGGATCGCTCGCCCAAGCAGGAAGTGATTGTCCTGGTGGGTACTCGCCCCGAAGCGATCAAAATGGCCCCTTTAGTACGGGAATTGACAAACTCCAGGCACTTTTCCCCCTTCCTGCTTTCCTCT
>CAIYZV010000417.1 GCA_903930765.1 uncultured Pirellula sp. | reverse complement strand
TGAACTGCCCGATGCGCTTGAACTGGTGGTGTCGACAGGTGGCGACGGCTGGTGGTTAGATGGCTGATCCCCACTGTCGCGAACGCTTCGCCAGTTCGAATTTCACGAAGCCAACGATCGCGATTCGAGTGATCGCTCGACTCGATCCGTCGAATCGCCGCGTGGCGCTGGGTCATGATAAAAGCGGTGGTCAAGCAACCGAAAGCGATAGCGACATAGTAAGACAATGTATTTTTTGGAAAATCTGGCCATTCATTTTCAAACTGAGCACACTGCCGGATCATCTCCTTTGGAAAATCCTCCTGCCCGCGAAGCCGATGGGTGTTCCGCGCGAGCGACACCGCTAATGCTTCCATTCCAGGTGCTTTATCGAGGATGCGGCTTGCAAATGGGCTCACTGAGTACCTCAAGAAGTAGGCGTAAATCGGCAGGGTCGTTAAAGTCAACGCAGTTTACCAAGCCTGCGTGAAATGCGGTGGGCGGGGCGACTGGCGCAATCCCTACCTTTGAACCTTTCGTGTCATTTCGTTATAAACAGAGAATCTTGATCTTCTAGGAACTACGCGGACGATACTCCAAGCGGTGAGTGTCCACGGCATGAATGCTGTGTTCGATATCGCAATTTTGGATGGTAACGCGACAGCTGGAACGGGAGCGTACATGACGCAAATCGATTATTCGGTGGGGGGGGAATTGGCGACATCAGGCATTGCTAGCGAAATCGACGCCGAAGCATTGTACGAAAAGTGCATGGTGCTCGCGCATAACCTTTGGTGGAGCTGGCAACCCGAGGTGACCAATTTATTCCGCGACATCGATCCGATTCGTTGGCGGCAATTGGACCACAACCCCATCGCGCTGCTGCGCGAGTTCACCCCGGATCGGCTTGCGATCCGCGCAAGCGAAATGGTTTTACACAGCCGCGTCAATTATGCCTATCGCCGGTTGCACGAATACCTGGAATCGTCCAACACTTGGGCTCAGACGAATGCCGGTGTTTTGGGGAGCAAGCCTGTGGCTTACTTTTCCGCAGAGTTTGGTTTGCACGAATCTTTGCCCGTGTACTCGGGTGGTTTGGGAGTTCTATCGGGGGACCATGTCAAGAGCGCCAGCGGCCTCGGGGTCCCGTTGGTCGGGATCGGGCTTTACTACTCCCATGGTTATTTCAAGCAGGCCCTCAGTGGGGATGGCTATCAAAAGGAAGAGTACTTTGAAACCAGAGTCGAGGATCTTCCGCTCGAAGCGGCTCTTTTACCTGACGGAACACCGTTGGTCGTCGGGATCGATACTCGGAATGGGCGGCTTTTGGCCAAGGTATGGCGGGTCCAGGTCGGGCGAGTCCGGTTGTTCTTGCTCGACTGCAATGTGGAGGGGAACCGGCCTGAGGATCGCGAATTGACCAGTCGTCTCTACGGTGGCGATGAGCGAACACGTATCCGTCAGGAACTGGTTTTGGGCGTCGGTGGCGTCAGGGCCCTAAGGGCACTGGGCATCACCCCTGGGGCTTACCATTTGAACGAAGGGCATAGCGCCTTTGCTCCGCTTGAAGTGATCCGCGAGCGCATGTCCGACGATGGCATGTCGTTCGATGATGCGTGTCGCGAAGTATCCCAAGCGACGATCTTCACAACCCACACTCCGGTACCCGCTGGGCACGACCGATTCTCAAGTGCTCTCATCGAGGAGCATCTAGGCCCACTGCGCGATCTTTTAGGAATCAGCCATGACCACCTGATGAGCATCGGGCGTGTCCAAACCTCCGATCCCAACGAACCGTTCTGCATGACGGTTATCGGGTTGAAGCTATCGCGGACAGCGAATGCCGTCAGCCAATTGCACGGACATATTTCGCGCCGGATGTGGAGGCCCCTGTGGCCACAGCGCGAGGAGAACAATATTCCGATCGGTCACATCACCAACGGTGTTCATATCGAGAGTTGGCTGGCTGGCCAGATGCAGCAACTCTACGATCGCCATTTTCCAGCCAATTGGAAAACGCATATGGGTGAGTCCGATGTTTGGCAGTTCATCCACAGCGTCGATCCAGGAGAGTTGTGGGAGACTCACAACGCGCTTAAGAATATGTTGCTCTCATTCGTTCGGCGACGTATCTCACGGCAATGCCGCCGGCGTGGAGAGAGCGATGAGATCATCGAAGCAGCACGCAGCGTTCTGAGCCCGAACGTTTTGACGATTGGGTTCGGACGTCGATTCGCAACGTACAAGCGTGCGAATTTGATCTTCTCCAATTTGGATCGGATCGCAGGTCTGATCAACAACCCAGATCGTCCTGTGCAACTGATTTTCGCCGGCAAAGCGCATCCCAAGGACGAACCAGGAAAGCGGTTCATCCAGGAGATTGCAAACTTGCGGCATGATTCTCGCTTCGCCGGCAAAGTTGCCTTCATCGAGGACTATGACATCAACGTTTGCCGGCACTTGATCCAAGGGGTCGATGTTTGGTTGAACAACCCGCGCCGTCCTCTGGAGGCTTCGGGAACCAGCGGTCAAAAGACGGTTCTCAACGGTGGACTCAATTGCAGCATTTTGGATGGATGGTGGGCGGAGGCTTACGATGGCTCCAACGGTTTTGCGATCGGGAAAGGAACCAGCCATTCCGAAGATCGAATCACCGATACTCGCGATTCGGATTATCTCTACGAAACATTAGAACAAAGCGTCATCCCGACCTTCTACGATCGGGATCGGGATGGTTTGCCGCGTCAATGGATCAAGATGATGATGAACAGCATCAGCACGTTGGCTTGGCGATTCAGTAGCCATCGCATGGTGATGGATTACACTCGCGTCGCCTACGTGCCCGCCTCCGGCGGTTTAAGCTGCGAGATCAAAGTCCGTTAAAGGCCTTTCACTTTCAGGCATGACGAGGTGGCTTTTCCTGGTTCGTCGGTTAGCTGGCCCCGGTTCGCAACCACTCATTCTTTACTACACCAAAGCGTGACTCTTCCTCCGTGTTGGTCACGCTTTCTTTGTTGGTGGCTGCAGCGAACCGCTCTGAAATTCGAACTCTCTGGCGCGCCAGCGGTTTAATCCGCATATTCGGAAGTTGCCAGATTTGAAAAACCGGTGCGAACGGAGCAACCGGACCAACCGTGGGAGCAATAACTAGAAAGTAAACGAAGAACGAAGGATCGGTAACGCCTGTTTGTGCTGGAGATACTAGAAGCAATGGTGGAGAGGCGTGTGGCAGATCGTCGCCCGAGCCCGAAACGAACACCTTCGACTTACTCGCAGCATTGATTGGGACAGCATGAGCCGACAGACGACCGAATATTTGAAATCACAGCACGCCGACGTGAGTTCGAGTCTTCTCACCGCAAGAAATCTCGCTTTAGCAACCGGTACCGTCGCAATTATTTTGTGCTACGGCTTCAACACCAACGCGACCGAATTGCGGCTCTTTGATTGGAAATGCTTTGGCCTGGGTGTGATCGCTGTTGGCTGGGGGATTTCCGAGCGTCGTCGACGCAAGCTGGAGAGCCATCTTAATGAACTGAACGATACAATCGTGGTCGATCCTGTTACAGGGTTGGCCAACAGGAATTTCTTGAAACAGGAATTGCGCCGCCATTTGTCCCAATTCCAACGCCAGGATTCACCGTTTTCGATCATGCTGTTCGACATCAATGACTTCCGTCAAATCAACATGCAATTTGGGCACGAGGCGGGCGATTCAGTGCTCCGGTCGGTTACCAGCGTGGTGAAGGCATCGGTGCGGGATATGGACTCGTTGATCCGCTACGGATCCGACTCTTTCATTGCAGTCCTGCCTGGCACCAAGTTGACGGAAGCTGAGCACATTGCAAATCGCGTATCCGGTGCGATCTCCGAGATGGCGGTTCCCTATCAAGACCGATGGATCCGCGTCACTGCGAATGCAGGGGTTGCGACCGCTGTGCCACTGGATGTGGAAGAGTCGATCCTTCGTCGAGCCGAACAGTCCTTGGCCGCTGCCCAACGCAATGATTCGGACTTGCGATCAGAACACGATGGCGAAATCCAGTGCATGGGGATCGACGAGTACCGAGAAGCGACGATCGCTGGTTAGGTCAGCCCAACGCTGGCGAACGCGGATGCAAAGCTGGCGAATGCGTTAGCAGTTTAATTGGTTTTTGAGGGCCAAGGTCCCGTACTGGCCCCGCGTCCTAACGAAATTACGCCCCGACGAGATTTTACCCGCAGGAGAGGAATGGGCAGACCGTAGAGTCTGTCCATTCCTTTCTTTGTTTTGCAGCGAACAATCCAGGCCTATAAGTAATCCAGGTCTATAAGTACAGTTGGCGAATCTCAACTAGGCAGTGTCTGGATTTTATAGTGGTCGTCCACAAAATCGACATGGATACTTCCACCGTCGTGGTCGTCCCGCTTGAGCAACTCCGTGGCTATTTGGTTTTGCAATCGTCGCTGAATGACTCTCTTGAGCGGCCTCGCACCAAACACGGGGTCGTAGCCTTCGTTGGCAATCGCATCGATTGCCCGATCGGTGACGGACAGTTTGAAGTGGATCTCGTTCAATTGCTTTTCCAGTCGTTTCAGTTGCAATCCGACAATCTTCCGGATCTGATCCTTGCGGAGCGGTTCGAAGATGATCGTATCGTCGATTCGATTTAGGAACTCAGGGAGGAATCGCGCTTTGAGCGATGCCTGCACTGCGACCTGCATGTCCTCGGTCCCGCCCCCTTCATCAGCGATGCGCTGGATCATCTGGCTGCCTACGTTGCTGGTCATAACCACGATGGTGTTCGTGAAATCGACCGTCCGGTTTTGGCCATCGGTTAAGCGGCCATCGTCGAGCAACTGAAGCAAGATATTAAATACATCGTTGTGCGCCTTTTCGATTTCATCGAGAAGAACCACGCTGTAGGGGCGTCGTCGAACCGCTTCCGTCAACTGGCCACCTTCTTCGTAACCGATGTATCCCGGAGGGGCGCCTACAAGTCGACTGACGGTGTGCCGTTCCATGAACTCGCTCATGTCGATTCGAACCATAGCGGTTTCATCGTCGAACATAACCTCCGCCAGCGCTTTGCACAGTTCTGTTTTTCCGACCCCGGTGGGGCCCAAAAACAAGAAAGAGCCAATCGGTCTGTTGGCATCGCTAAGGCCGCTACGACTGCGCCGCACGGCATCACTGATCGCAACCACCGCAAGGTCTTGGCCGATGACCCGCTGATGCAGTCGTTCTTCCATCAAAAGAAGTTTGGCGCGTTCGGATTCCAGCATGCGGGTCACAGGGACTCCGGTCCAAGAGCTGACCACGGTGGCGATTTCATCGGCTGTCACCTCGGTCCGCAACAACTTGGGTTTATCCCCTTCGGCTTTTACATCGACGGCCTCATCCCGGTCCACTTGCTCGCGGAGTTTTCGCCGCGTCTGATCGAGTTCGAATAGCTTTTGATAATCGGCTTCGTTCACGGCCATACCCGCAGACTGTTTGTCCTTGATGCTGGTGTCCAACTTGCGAAAGTCGGCGTCCGCTTGATCCAGCGATCGCCTCATGGACTTCACGTCGGATAGTCCCAGCTTCTCGGATTCCCATTGCTCGCGCAAACTGGCTAGATCCCGCTGAATGGTTTCCATCTCTTGCTCGACGTCTTCGAGCGCTTCTTCGGTGCTCTCGTCGGTCTCCTCTTTGAGTTGACGCTGAGCCAACTCGAGTTGCCGAAGCCGCCGTTGGAGAGAATCGATTTCGGAAGGCACGCTATCACGTTCCATCGCTAGTCGCGCTGCTGCCTCGTCGACCAGATCGATCGCCTTGTCAGGGAGAAACCGATCGGCGATGTAACGATCGGAAAGTTTGGCCGCTTCGACCAATGCAGCATCGCGAATCTTGACACCGTGGTGGGCTTCGTAACGAGGCTTCAAACCACGAAGAATGGTGATGGTATCCTCCACCGATGGCTCCCCGACATAAACAGGCTGGAAGCGTCGTTCCAGCGCCGCGTCCTTTTCGATGTGCTTGCGGTACTCGTCGAGGGTCGTGGCTCCGATGCAACGTAGCTGTCCGCGAGCGAGTTCTGGTTTGAGCAATTGAGCTGCATCGCTGGAGCCTTCGGCAGAGCCCGCTCCGATAACCGTGTGGAGTTCGTCGATGAAAAGGATCACATCTCCTTCAGCATCCTTCACCTCGCGGATCACGGCCTTCAGCCGCTCCTCGAATTCCCCACGGAATTTGGTTCCGGCGACCAGTCCACCCATGTCGAGTGCGATGACGCGGCGATTCTTGAGCGATTGCGGCACGTCTCCTTGGACGATCCGCTGCGCGAGCCCTTCCGCGATCGCTGTTTTTCCAACGCCCGGTTCCCCGATGAGCACCGGATTGTTCTTGGTGCGGCGAGAGAGAACCTGGATCACACGACGGATTTCATTATCGCGGCCAATGACTGGATCTAGCTTGTTCTTGGCAGCCTGAGCGACGAGATCCACGCCGTATTTTTCCAACGCTTGAAATTTACCTTCGGGATTCTGATCCGTTACACGTGCACTTCCACGAACCGATTGAAGTCCGCTCAGGATATCTTTCTCGGTAACTCCGAACAGCTTCAGGAGTTCGCCGGCATTTTTGTCGGCCCTGCATAACCCGAGCAACAAATGCTCGGTGCTCACAAACTCGTCCTTCATCGATTCCGCGGCCGCTGCAGATGCCTCGAGTGATTTCTGAAGGGATGGGCCAATGGCAGGCTGCCGGCCACCGCTCGAGCGAGGTAGCCGTTTCAACTCCGATTCGGTCGTGGTCTGGATTTTGTCGAGCGGAGCCCCAATCTTTTTCAACAAGGGAACGACCACCCCGCTGGCGTCTTGGAGCAGCGAGGCGAGCAAATGCATCCCCTCCATTTCCGGATTGCCGTGGGTTGCTGCCAGGGCCTGCGCGCCGACAATGGCTTCCTGAGCCTTCACCGTTAACTTGTCCATGCGAAATGTCATTGTCTTCCCCTCTGCTAGTGTGGTCGTGTTGGCAGTCCAACTGCCGATGGCCTACCACGAAGCAAACCACAGGCCAAACCGACGTGGGCACAAAATTTATTTTTATCTCCAGTCGCGGTAGGTACTTCCACAACTTAGCGGCTACGAAAGGCTGCTGCTGGATTGGTACGCTCTGGGCTTGGCGTACCCTTGCCAACCCACCCCGCCTAAGCCATACTGATCGGATGATTTACGGGCACGATTTTCACTCCACGCATTATTTTTATTTTGCTTCTGGCCAAATGGCCTGAGGCGACGGGGCGGAACTTGCTGTAAATCAGTAAACCACGAATTCCGACGAAGCCTCGAGGGCCGTACCTTGAGGCTTTTTTTTTGGAGTGTCCCGATGGACCAACCGTTTCATCGAGACGGAAAAACTGATTAGGAAACGAAGACTATGATCGTTGTGATGGAACAAAATGCTCCCGATGATCGGATAGATACCATCGCCAACCGAATCACCGAGTTGGGGCTCAAAGCGCATGTCATCCGCGGCACCGAACGGACGGTAATTGCCGCGGTGGGTGACGAACGCAAAATCAAGGTGGAGTCCTTTGAGAGCTACCCAGGTGTCTCGGAGGTCCTGCCGATTTTGGCTCCGTACAAGATGGCGTCGCGGGAGTTGAGGCAAGACCCCACGCAAGTCCGGGCGCTCGGTTTTCGAGCCGGCCGAGGGGTCGTGGGCGTCATGGGCGGCCCGTGCTCCGTCGAGAACGAAGAGCAGATTGTCGCATGCGCGCGGGCTGTCAAAGCCTCCGGTGGGACGGCCCTTCGAGGAGGTGCATTCAAGCCCCGCACGAGTCCTTATTCCTTCCAAGGCATGAAGGAAGATGGTTTAAAGCTTTTGGATTTGGCGAGGCAGGAGACCGGACTCGCGGTGGTGACCGAAGTGATGAGCACCGAGGATGTTCCGTTGGTCGCTAAGTACGCTGATGTTCTCCAGATCGGAGCCCGTAACATGCAAAATTATCGGCTCCTCGAAGCAGTCGGTCGATCGGGGCGGGCGGTTCTGCTCAAACGAGGCCCCAGCGCCACCATCGAAGAATGGTTGCTCGCGGCCGAATACATCCTCAATGAAGGAAATCCGGATGTGATGCTTTGCGAACGCGGTATCCGTACTTTTGAGAACCATACACGATTCACCCTACCGCTGGCATCGGTGCCCTACCTGCACCGAAAAACCCACCTGCCTGTCATCGTCGATCCCAGCCACGGGACTGGTCATTCCTACCTGGTGACCGACATGGCTGCCGCGAGCGTCGCTGCTGGAGCGGATGGGTTGATCGTGGAAATGCACCCCAATCCCGAAAAAGCGATGAGCGATGGGTATCAATCCCTGGACTTTGCACAGTTCGATGAAATGATGAAGCGTTGTCGAACCATTGCCATGGCTTTGGGGAAAGAATTGGGCTAGTCCCCAGCCTTTGATGGTTCTTCTTTATCGCGTGGACGCCTCATCGAATGAACCTCCCTGTCGAGTTTCTCTGACGCATGAACGAGACGTTTAGTAAACGACTGCCGAGCAGCTTGCCGGTGCTCAATGTCCTCGACAATGAGCACCCCTGCTCCTACTTGCCAGACCGAACCGCGACGATGCCGTTGATCTATCCAGGACGGCTGGTCGAAGAGGCGGAGTTCGATCATATGCTCGAACACGGTCTGCGTCGTTCCGGTCGATTCGCCTATTTCACTGCGTGCCAAAACTGCCAGCGATGCGAACCGACACGACTCGATGTTAACGAATTTCGTTGGACCGATTCGTGGCGGCGCATCGTGAACCGCGGAGATCGACTTCTGGAGGTTCGGCTCGCCAAGCCCACGATCGATGCAACACGATTGTCTCTGTTCAATCTCCATAGAAACACTCGAGAACTCGGTTCGGAGGACCAAGATTACTCCGAATACGACTATGAGGGATTTCTCGTCGATTCGTGCTGCTCATCCACCTACGAACTCAGTTTTTGGCGAGAAGAGCAGTTGATCGCTGTCTCGATCATCGATTGCGGAGAACAATCGATTTCGGCCGTCTATACTTACTTCGATCCGGAGCATTCAAAGCTTTCACTCGGCAGCTATTCCGTGTTGAAGCAGATTCAGATCGCTGAGAAAACGGAACGACGTTTCGTTTACCTTGGGATGTATGTCGCAGGAAACAGGCATCTCAACTACAAATCCCGGTTTTTGCCGCAGCAACGCTACATCGAAGCAGAGTGGGTTGACTTCCACGAACGCCTCGATGCACCAGCAGGCCCGTGAAACCGTTGCCATTGCTGGCGTTGGTTTTACGTAGTCTTTCAGCCATTGCCTTGCATGTTCACCATGCGATATCGAAGAAAGGCATCCAAGAAGCCTTGGATCTCTCCGCTGAGCACCGTGTGGAAATTACCCATCTGATACCCAGTCCTCGCGTCCTTTACCCGCTGGTCGGGATGGAGGAAGTAATTACGGATCTGGGAACCAAAACCGGTAATGGATTTGCTCTGGTACTTTGCCAGCTGATCGGCTTCGCGCTTCATCTCTTCCACCCGCGCCAATCGAGAACGAAGCATCTTCCACGCGGCCGCGCGGTTTTTGTGCTGACTCCGTTCGTTTTGGCACTGAGCGACGATTCCAGACGGTATATGGGTCAAGCGAATCGCTGAACTTGTTTTGTTGACGTGTTGACCTCCAGCACCCGAGGCACGGAAAACATCCTCGCGAACATCCTTTTCCGAGATCTCAATGTCCACGGAATCGTCGATCTCAGGTGACACATCGACAGCGGCAAAGCTGGTCTGACGCTTACCTTCCGCGTTGTAGGGGCTGATGCGGACCAACCGGTGGATGCCTTCTTCCCCCTTCAAATAACCGTACGCGGACTCCCCTCGCACGGCGATGGTCGCTGAGGTGATACCCGCTGTTTCGTCATCCGACCGGTCCAGGATCTCGACGCTGTAACCATGCTTCTGGGCCCATGCGATGTACATCCCGAGCATCATCTCAGCCCAGTCGTTTGCATCCAAACCGCCTTCGCGAGCGTTCACCGAAAGGATCGCGCCGCAGTCGTC
The DNA here is from genome assembly GCA_903930765.1 of uncultured Pirellula sp. Taxonomy (GTDB): domain Bacteria; phylum Planctomycetota; class Planctomycetia; order Pirellulales; family Pirellulaceae; genus JBKCUI01. The sequence goes on along the minus strand of CAIYZV010000417.1, from coordinate 5,509 downwards.
ATTGGCCCCATTCAATAAAGCCTTGATTTCCAACTGCTCGACCGCTTGCTCAAGCGTGACAAGCTCTGCCTCTACCTCGGAGAGCACCGATGGCTCGTCTGCGCCCATCTCTAGAAGTTCTGTCAAGTCATCGCAACCAGCAACCACCTGCTTGAGCGGTTCCACCACGTTTCTGAGCGATTTTAGCTCCTGCACAACCGATTGGGCCTTGTCTGGATTGTCCCAGAACGTGGACTCTGCCATCTCACCTTCGAGCACTACGATCTTCGCGGACCTTTGATCGTAGTCAAAGACCACCTCGCAGCGGCACAAGCCGAGCTTTTAGGTGATCGATGCGGGTTTGTAGGGTTGTGTCTGACATGCTTGCTTAAAATTGCTCGAGGCATCGCCTCAACTGCGAACAGGAAACTCATTGGATTTGGAAAATGCCTGCCTGGGTCATTGGCAATTCTCCTGAGACCGTAATCGTAGCCGACTCAGCCCAATCTACCAGTCCGGTTGCCGCCTGTACCACGTTTTCCTAAGCGTGGAAACGCATCACGGGCAAAGCTCCAAGGAACGCAAAACTCCCTTGACGCGAACCTCCTAGTTTTGCTAAACCCCCAGCATCGTGGGGTTTGATTGCTTTGGAACGCGAAATCCCGATCGACCCGAGGAATCCAGTTTTTAAGGAGTGTTTAGGATGTTCGCTCGCTTTTTGCTGACTCTTGGATGCTTGATAGCTACGTTGTTCGCAGAGCCATTGTGTGCCCAAGACTCAGGATCGGACACCGCGAAGGACACCGCGAAGGACGCCGAGGCTGGTTCCACGCTAGTTCTTGGAAATCCAGGCGGCAACTCCGCGGACGCCACCTCAAAGTCAGACGCCTCAGCGGAAAAAAATGCGGAGAATGCAAAGCCCCGGTCCCTCCTCGACGAGTCCTCCAAAAAACTCATTGAACCGAAACGCCTCCCGGTGAAATCGGTAAGTGGTACCACCAGCGAGAAAGCAACTCCCACTCCCGCAAAACCTAAGTCGCAAGCGGGCAACGCGTCCGCTCAGCCAAAGATTAGCAACCCACCCTCGGCAAAAAATTCAGCCGCAACAACCTCGTCCGACACACAGCCCACCGTCGCGGAAAGCAAGGCGACTTTGCGACCGATCGAACCCAAAAAATTGATTGAGAAACCTTCGCCCGATGGGGGCGAAGCGTTCTTGATGCGGTACAAGTTCGAACCGGGTATGGTTGTTCGCAGCGAAGTTACCTACCTCTCCAAGAACGGTACTCGTATCGATTCCGTCCAACAAGACGCTACCTCCCGGACGGTCTCGATGAAGTCGTGGCGCGTTCTCGATACCGAAGAGGATACGGTTACCTTTGAATACCGAATCGATGAAATCGATATGTCCCAACAAGTCGGCTCGGGTAATGAGGTTCGATACAGCTCCAAAGAAGCCAGTGACGAACCACCACCGATTCAATTCGCGGGTGCCGCCGATAATGTCGGTAAGGTTGTATCTACCATCAGCATCGATGCACGCGGGATGGTTGTCGCACGCAGCGATACCCAAAACCCTCCTCACCTAGGCATGGGGGACGTGACGTTGCCACTGCCCGAAAATCCCGTTGCCGTCGGAGCCACCTGGGAGATTCCACGCGAAATGAGAATCCCTCGCAAAGACGGATCGAGTCGGCTTCTCAAGTTTCGTGAACTGTTCAAACTCGAAAAAGTGAGCGCCGGAATCGCGACGATTTCTGTTCGCAGTGAACCACTCTCCACGATCTCTGACCCTTCCGAAGAAGCACAAGTGCTACAGCAACTCAGCAATGGTACGATCCGATTCGATCTCGATGCAGGTCGTATGGTCTCGAAAGATCTTGCATGGGATCACGAAGTGGTTGCATTCTCTGGTCCAGGAAGCGTTCTAGAGTACTCGGCCCGATTGGACGATCATTTGGTCACTGTCGATACCGATACGAGGACCGCTACCCGGCCAAACAATGCTGCTCGTTAAAAGCGCTTCGGCAAAACCTTTCACACGGGGCCGTAAACCGTCCAAGTACGTTGCTTCTACGGAAATTGTTTTCAATGATCGGTTACCGGGGCGATGCGATCGTCGCCCCATAGGGACAGTTGGTACCGATCCCGTCCGATGAGTTCCTGCAATTCGCTGGATTCCGGCTCTGTGTTTACCGACCTTACATCCAAAACCCATACGATACGATTGGGGTAATCGAGGATCAGTTGGCGGTTCAACTCCTCTGCCCATCGGGCCCAAACGATCTGCGATCCCGTAGGATCATACGAATTAAAGACCCATTCGTGCTGTGTGTTGTGATCCGGATGGTAACGCACGATGACGAGGTGATTGACCTCGGCTTCCTCGAGCTTCTTGGCCAGTTGCATCCGCTGAAATGCCCATTGATTGTCGATCAACAAAGGGTTGGCCGAAAGTGCCGTCGTGGCACGAAACAGCCAACAAATTTGACAGACTACCATCGTACCAACAATGAATTTCTTCATGCGAATACGGGAGTATTCACTGCTTGTGTGGAAGTCTATGAACGCGAGTACCCGACGTAAGACTAACGCAGCCATGAGGATCGCAATGGGTAGGAGTGAGGCTACGTAATAGGTTGCGATCCACGGAACGAAATTGATCAGGTACAGCCCGAGCACGCCGGCGAGAAGATATCCTATGAACGCCTTTCGCTCGCGAGGGAGAAACACGATCGCCATAGGGGAGCAAGCAACAAACCAGCCCCAATGCTGAAAGAGATGGCTCGATCTATTGGATAGTAAGGTCGTGTATCCTGATAAGCCTTTGCCGGATCGATATGCATCCATCGACCATCCATGATGAAACTTCTTTTGTTCCAAGAAACGGTGGCCTAAACTTGGTTCGTTTGGGGACTGCCAAACGAACACTGGGGCAACCCCGTATTGCTCCTCGTGCAGGCGGTACGGCAATTGAAACCATTCGCCGGTTACGCTCCGATTGATGACCCCTTGGAAACCGAATCCTAAAAGCAGCACGCAGATTCCAGGTGCTGCGCTCAGCCACCATCGGGGTACGCGGTACCATCCATAACTGAGGATCTTCCAGAGCAGTGGCAGTGCGAGGATCGATGTCACAACAACGGTTTCGTAAGGCCGTGAGAAGATCCCGATCACAATCCCAATGGCGATAATTGTCGCTGGCCGCCAAGCGGTGGTGTCTACCGTATGCCCACGCACGAATCGGCCTCGAATCCTGAGCAGTCCACCGACGATCAACGACATCGAGCCAACTGCCAGCCAACCATTGGTGAAGTCTTGAGACCAACCTGTCTGCCAATAAGGATGCGATGCCGCAAGTAAACCGAACAGCATCGCGAAGTTCCGCTGGAAATGCGCCATCAACATCCATGTGATTGCAGAGCATGCGAAGGCGGCCGAAAGCCACATTCCTGCGCAATACGTCCCAAAGAGCAGTTTCCCCAAGGCGAGCGTAGCACCTGTTCCAATCGGGAATTTTGCCGTGTAGCGTGGGTAAACGACTTCATGGAATGTTTGCAGAGACTCCGCCGACGGCGGCGTGGGATTGCTGAGCCGACCATGTAGCAACGTCTCTGCAATCAGCAGATGCCCAAAGTCATCGTGAACGCTAGGTACTGGCGGGATCCACCATGAAATGATGGCAGCCACAGCGAATGCGGTGACCCCCGGAAGAATCCAAAACCAGCAATCGGTGTTGCGAACTTTATCCATGCATATACCCTGCGGTACCGATTGTGTTCAACGAACCTTTGGTTCCCAACCTGGCGACAGAGGCCCTACGGTGGCTTAAAGCCTAGCCATGCGAAGGACACTCATCAAAAAGCTGCTGGCCGCAAATTGGCTACCCAGCGCCACTAGGCCCGCACCAGGGATGACCATCCGCATCGTGCGTGCGTATTCGAGTGCTCCAAATCCCCCTACGGCCCAGCCCATTGCGACCGCTCCAATCAATGCCACTCCGACACCGACCATCGCGAGGGACAGGACGAGCAATCTCTCGAGATTCATGATCCTGCTGAATCTCTCGAGCAACCGATCATGGGGCAAGATCCCTTCGGTGATGGCAAACGTCTTTGCGAGCACAGCGCACCATCCCATTTGGGAAGCCACCAAGATGCTCAAGGTTCCCACCAGCAAGGTATGCACATCCAACGCTGCCGTTCCGACACTCCATTGCGGGATCGCCATTGCGCAGAGGAGCAGTCCAATAAATGCCAAGATCGCTCCCGGGATGAGAAAGGTCCAACGGGGGCTTAGAAGCATAAAGAATCGTAGCGTGCGCCATCCATCGCGGAACGTTCTCAGATGGGATCGTGAGTGGACCCGTCCGTCGGGATGTAGCGTGATTGGCACTTCGCTGATGATACCGCGAAATAGGGTTGTTTTTATGATCATTTCGGTGGCGAACTCCATCCCTGTGCAACGCTGATCAAGCGATTGTTGCCATGCTTTTCGGAATCCTCGCATCCCGCAATAAACATCGTGGATGGGAGTTCGGAACATCGTCCGAACTAAAAAGGATAACGCTGGATTTCCGAGCCAACGGTGCAGCGGTGGCATGGCCCCCGCCATGACTTGTCCACCTCCACTTGGCAAGCGACATCCTTGGACTAAGTCTGCTCCGTCGAGAAGCTTTTGGTAGAAAGGTTGGATCTTTGTAAAGTCATAGCTGTCGTCGGCATCACCCATGATTACAAAACGACCGCGAGCTTGGAAGATTCCTCCCATCAACGCCGCGCCGTAACCTTTTTCAGGAACCTGGATGACCTTCGCTCCCGCTTGCCTGGCTAGGGTCTGGGAGCCGTCGGTACTTCCGTTGTCAGCGACAATTACCTCACCTTCGACCCTCAACTCTCGCAACGCACGGACCGCCTTCGCGACAACGACTGCGACGGTGTCCGATTCGTTCAAACACGGAATGACAATGGATAACTCGAGTTGGTCGGTTACTTTTTTGGCCGATTCAACAGTCCGGTCGGACGAAGCTGGATGCACCCCAAGGTGTTCGACCAATTCTGAAACCCGGTCGAGTAGCCTTACGCCGATCTCTGAGCTCTCAGCTGTGAGGCTGTCGGTCCCCTCTGGCGATGACGTGGACGATTGCAAGTGAGACATTGGCAACGTAAACGATCGAGTCATGGGTAGTTTCCCAACGTTTCACGGAATATGGAACGCGGAAGTCTATGCCATAGATTCGGGTCAGATTGAGTCTACCTTGTCTCGATTGTTCAACTCGCTCTCATCGATCAGAGTCTGTAACACTTGTAACGAATACAACAGAATGACATCGCTATTTCGAAATCGGCTCCAACAGGAGGAAATCGAGTCCGAACATATAGCCTGGAGCGGCTTCCGGATTCTTCCCGAGAATTTCAACCGTCAATCGATGCTTGCCCGATGACAACTCTCGTTCCCCGAGGGATACGACTCCGGTGGTGATCACATCGGGTGCGTTGTACAAGTCGACTCCGGTTCCGAGAGGCTGGTC
>CAIYZV010000416.1 GCA_903930765.1 uncultured Pirellula sp. | reverse complement strand
GACTGCCAGGGAGGGGACATACGTTCCGATCGATCCATGCCAAGGTGTCATTGCTGCGATTCGTTTTGCGATGAGCGAACGGATTCCCATCGAGTGGGTGGAGCCGGAATTGGTCGAGATGCAGCATGACGGGTTTTGGCTTGGCGGCATGGTTTTTCCCGACCCGTATGCGGTGGAGCACACGACGCTGGAGCGGTACTGCTGCGCCATGTTGCCGGTGATTCCACCTCCTGATTCCGACGGGAGCCCCGGCTCGGAGTGGAACAGGGAACGGATCGAGCGAATTGCGGCGAGGTTGCTTTCGAAGAAGCATCGTTATCGTCACTTGGTGTGTTTATGCCATCTTCAGGACTGGCCGTGGATTCGTGAAGCGCTGGACCGTCTGCAATCGCGGAGGGGTGAAGGGGCGGTAGACGTTCCATCCGAGGAGCAGTCCGCCGGAGAACCAGCAGAGGCAATCAACTGCGCCATCAACTGCGCCATCGACTCGCGAACCCATTTGTTTGTGCATGGGGAGTTGCCGTTCATCACCGGGCTGTACGAGCGAGCTCGGTTGAATCTAGACGACGATACGAACCTTGGGATTCATGCATTGAAAGAGTTGTTCCTTGCGGCTCGCAGCAGTTACCGCCAAGACTTAGGGAATCGCGCACGGCAGATCACACCTCAGTTGATTTCGCAATGTTTGAAGTATATCCGGAATCAGACGCTGCTCGATCGGCGAATGACCCCGAGTTTTTACACGATCGTGAGATCCGCTCAGCAGATGATGGGGGATAGTTTCGCGATCCACTTGGTGAGCTCTGCCAAAGACTATTGCTTTGATGAGCCGTTGCCATGGCCAGAGATGAAGATGGGGATCGATCAAGGGGACATACCTGGGATCGGCATTGTGAAGCTCGCATCCCGTTTGCCGGGAAACCCCATGGAATGGCATTCATTGGAGTTGCAGCGGCCGGCGCGCAAGCAGGATCAGCGCAAGTGGACCAGCCGTTGGAATCCGTACCAGCAATGCTCATGGCCGGAGGAGGATCAGAAGATTGAGAGTTTCCGAAACCGGATCATGGAGCGAGCGCGAGCAGCGATCGGTGCGGATTTGGCGAGGACCGAAAAGTTCACCACGAGCATGATGGATGGTCTCGATTTGCGCGAGACATTACGGCATTGGTACGATGGGTCGTTGTATGTCAAAATCCAGCCACCGTCGATCGGGACTTTGGATGCGACCATCATGCTGTTCGATGGAGAGCCTGATCCGCGGGAGTATTCGTGGCGGGCGACCTGGTTTGCCGAGCATATTGAAGAGTCGACGTTGGCTTTTTTCGCGACGCCGTTTCATAAAGAAATGCTCGGCCCGGGAGTGGCGGTATCCACGTACGGCGGAGCGATGTTTTTGTATCCCCCTCGTCCCATCGATGATATCTGGACCGATCCCAGGCTCGATTTCACGGACACACTTGAGCAGCGTCTCGTCGCGGCGGCGTGCATGCATGCCGAGTCGCGGCACATCGCTCTGCTAAGCCATGCAGCACCTGGACTGGCGCTCAAGCAAATCGCCAAGCGATTCAAGCGGAAGTTGGTCCACGTGCCGTTAGCGCACTTTGCCGAATCGGTCGTTCAGCAATTGCGCATGTTTCACGTTCTCAATGGCAAGCATGTGCGCAGTTACGCAGCGCATTTCATTCGCAAAGCCTAGCGTGCAGCGAAGTGCGCACGGCCCGCAGAGGGTTCGAACGAGGTATTCGGAAGAGCAAATGGACTTACTGGGGCCGCGGATGGATGCCTTGGATGCGTCCCCGAGGCGCGCTTCCTTGGACGTCGACGGGTAAGTCGAGCACGTGGGTGCCTGCATTGCCTGCCGAGTCGACGGCATCAAGTCGCAGGAAGACTTTTTCTGGAAGCGAAGGATCGGTGGTCCAAACAAAGCGGCCGTTATTGCGGGCTCCTTGAGTGGCCGGGATCCAAGGTCCCTTAGGAGATTCGGCGTAGTAGATCGATATGGGGCGTTCGGGGAAATGGTCATCGATGGCTTGGTACTCGATCACGACGGTACCCGCTTCTGAACCCTTGCCATTGAGAGCGCTCAAGATACGCGCTTTAGGGATGGCTGTATCGACCAGGATCCAAGCATCCGCTTTGTCGGTGGGCAGAGGTCTTCGACCTGCCAATCCGTTGGCACCGACAATCACCATCTTGAAGCCAAACAAACCTTCGGATGCGACTTCGATATCAAACGGACTTTCGCGATCTGGGTCGGTGCCCCAACGATCCCAGGTGATCCCGTTGTCGGTGGTTCCCCAAAGTTCGATATTCGCGATGGGGGCTCCGGGATCGTTATCGATGGCATAATCGAGGCTGAAGGCTCGGCTGCTGCAATGCATGGGTTCAATCCCATTGGGCTTGCTAGCAGTGGATGACGAGTTGCTCGCAGCAGGCAAGCCCGCAGGCGGGATCGTCGGCAGGGACTCGATGGCAGGAACACCATGGGGAGGGAAACCTGCCTTGGGTGGATCGATCTTTGGGGCGTCTGCGATGGTGACCAGATCGGTCGGGGGCGAGGGGAGTTGCAAGTCCGCGCCGGCATTCGGTGCTACCTCGCGGATCGCGGATTGGATCGAGGAGGATGGTGTCCTCAGCGTCGATTGTGCGGAAGGGTTGCCGCCGACATCAAGTTGCGGTCGAGCTGCTCCCGCCAGAGAATCGCTCAGAGGATTGACGGGCGGCTCGGGTGACGTGATCGGTTGGTTCGGATTGGTTGTTTGGACGAGAAGCGATTGGCTGCTTTGGGTTGGAAAGCGACGTGCGATGCCGGAACCAATGGGTGCGGACGCATCGTCAGCGCCTTTGTTGCTGGCGAGTTTCATGCTGGTTGGATTTGCCGCGGATCGGGGCAGTCGGGGCATACGCGTCAATTCGACGGTATTGCCCGCCGCATCGCGGCCAGTAACACGCACCATCAATTGCATGGCATGGGCCGGGATTGCCCATGTGCCGAACCCAACCCATTCCCCTGCTCCGACGCCTCGTTCGAGTTCGACAGGGATTTCCCGCCACGCTGGATCGGAATCGGTTTGGTATTCCATGCGAATCGAGGAAGTATCTAGCGACGGGTCGATCAGCCGAAACTCCCCTTGCAGTCCACCGCGCTGATTCATATCGACGAGGAGTTCCCCGGTAGGTTTGCTGGTGTCGACCACGATCAGGAGCGGTGCACCGGGATTGTCGAATGCGACTCCGTTGCGATCGAGTGTTTTCAGGCGGAAGAGGTATTCACCATCACGAGCGGCATGGAAATTGAATTGCTTGGTCCTGACATCGCCACGCGTGTAGAGCGACCAGTTGCGGCCTTGATCCTCCGACAATTCCAACTGAATCTCAGCGGGGACTTCACCGGCCAAGTCGACTTGGAAGGGGATGATGAAATCTTGACGAGGCCAATAGATCGGTTGCGGGTTGTCCCGGTCGCGCACGGGAGCTTGGCCGAGCGCGAATCCGTGGCTCACGAGACCGCCACACACCAAAAGTCCCAACGAAGTATAAACATTCATAAATGAAGTCTTGTCCTGTGAGTCGAATTGCGAAGCAATCCTCTCTCCCCGAAAACTTATCCCCGAAAACTTATCCCCTTAAACGTAACTCGGTGGTGAATCCGGATGGTTCCGTCTGTTAGCGTTGGACTGCGCCAGCGGCATCGGACGCAACTCGCTCGGCGGGTGTGCCCACCATTTGAGAGTATGCCTCACAGTTACGAGCGAACTCTTCGCAATTTGCTCTCGACGAAAAAAGGAAGACCCGACCTGTCCGCTGTTCGATAAATCCGAACTCGCAGTTACCGTCTACCCAATCACCCGTCTTGGCAAACTCGACCAAGTCGCACCCGCTTAACGCAGGAGCGTATCGGTCCGGGTTGGCTAGCAGCGCCGTTCTCGCTTGTTCCGTTTCGCAGTGGTAGATGCGACCTCGATGGCGAACGGCGAACTGCGGGTTGCCGCGAACCCATGGGGATGTTGCACCAGGAGCATTGGGGTTGCGAATGGCGTTTTGAAGTGCGACGGGGCAATAGCCGTTCAAGCCTGGGGCGGAAGTAAGAAGTGCGATTTGGCCACTGGTCGGCTCGGTCCCCGGCGCAGCCGAATGCGGCGCATTGGACAGCCCACCCGTGACGGGTGGCACATCAGCAGGAGCTACGGTCGTGGTTGTTGGTATCGAAGTGGTTGGCGCGACGGCCGTCGATGGTGGTACAGGTTGGCTCGCGTAAGGATTGGAAACGGCGCGATTGCCGAGTTGTTGCGTAGCTGTTGTTGGTTGTTGGCTAGGCGTTGTGGACTGAGACGTATTGATCGGGTCGCTGGCTCCGGTGAGAGAGACTTTGACGGTGGTGCTCGACCCTTTCGCATCCGATGTCCACTGGGCGGATTTCGCAACGACGTCGTGAGCAGCAGGGGCGGTCCCATCGCTTGGGATGCCCGAGCGTGCGGAGCGGCTCATGTCTGCCAATCGACGATCTTGGCGGCGTTCTCGAACTTCGGCGATACTCCGTTGTTCCAAGTTCCAATCGCGGTTTCTTAAAGCGACACGTTCCAGTGTTTTTTCGAAGACGGTAGGGTCTTGATTGCTCGTTCCCCGATAAATCTCGTCGCCGTTGGGAAACAGATAGACATCGGTTGGCCAGCGATTGACTTTGTAGCGATCGGCGGTGGTACGATCTTTCTCAGCGTTGATGCGGACGGGGATCACGTGGACATGCATGGCCTCGATCAGACCATGATCCTTGAATGCTTTCTTTTCAAGCATCCTGCACGGAGGGCAGTTGTCGCCATAGAAATGGATCAAGATCGGTTTGTTTGAGATTTTGGAGGCTTGGATTGCATCTTCGAGGCTCTCGGTCCATTGGATTTCTCGGCTGCTGCGCAGGGCAGTTCCGGGCCCGGCGGCTTGCAGAGAGTTCGACAACGCCGTCCATTCATGGACGATTCCCCAGAACAAAACGAGGGCGATCAAGGCGAATCCCGGCAGATTTTTCATGATTGTTCGAACCATCGCCACACTCATTCCCAACGAACCATGGTCGATTGGAGCGCGGAATCCCCGCGACAACGCCTTCCAAACCAGACCGTATTCATCGCATCGGTTGCAGCGGTTGTCCGGGTGAATCCGATTGGGGAAAATCGGCGAAAAAAATGGGGGAATGCCCCTCGCCCCCCCAATCGAGCTTGACAGGACAAGCTTTAGCGGTACTATTGCTGGAGTTGGTGAGAGACGGCTTTCGTCTCAACGCGTGAGCCGCAAAGTTTTGCGGCGTGTGACGCACTCTACCACCATGTAGGCACCAACAGTCGATTTTGCCAGTTGATTTGGCAGTGGAGTTCTCTCCAGTTTCCTAGTGCGACCACGGTTTTCCTAGTATGACCACGGTCGTTGGTCAGTTTGCCTTTCGTTGTCGCGGATTCCGAAGTTGGTTTCGCGATCCTTGTGACGGGTACTTTTCCTGTCACTGGGTTTTCCCGTCACGGCAGACATGCATGCAATTCAGGAAACGATTGCTGCCATAATAGCCCTCTGCTCAGCGGAATGCTGCGAAGCGAGATGGGTCCAGTCAATTTCGGGTGTTTCCAAACCCTTTCATTTTCATCTTAACAACCTTTTATTCGTCCCCACTCGCTGTGGTTGAATCGCGCAGTTGCTGATTCAGGCAGTTTCCAGGAGGGCGGATTCCTTTCACGACATTCTGCTGGATTTGCGTATTTATGCCTAAGAAGAAGCGATTTCGTTCTCGCATCCATGGTGACGATGGTGGCTCCCCGGGTGGGGGTAATCCTCGGCCTCGAGTCCGTCGGCCGCGTCGGCGCCATGGGCCTGGTTACCAACAAGCTTTTGGTCGCGATGGCGAAGCACCAGCGCAGGACGAAAATGCAGCTCCGGCCGAACCGGAGCTGGACGAAGAGGGGAACCCGATCCCCCGTACTGAGCAACAACCTCAGGAAGAACCCGGCGTGGAGTTCTTCGGGATGCTTGAGATGCACCCTAACGGCTACGGCTTTCTCCGTTCGCCGTCCAACAACTACTCTCGAGAGCGATCCGATCCGTTTGTGCCTGGGACCATGATCGAAAAGTTTCGATTGCGTCAAGGTCTTAAGATCCGGGCCGTGATGCAGCAAACTCGGCGATCGCAAGGCCCACGCGTTCGAGAGATCATCGACGTTGAGGGGATGAAGCCAGAGGATTACGCTTCGGTGAAGACCTTTGAAGTATTAACCCCGATCAACCCTGAAAAGTGGTTGCGACTCGAAGTTGGCCAGCAACCGATCACCAACCGCGTGATCGATTTGCTCGCACCGCTTGGTCGAGGCCAACGCGCCCTGATCGTCGCACCACCTAGGTCCGGAAAAACGATCATGTTGCAGAACATCTCTCGCGGTATTGCAGAGAACTATCCCGACGTCGAATTGATCGTTCTGTTGATCGACGAGCGGCCCGAAGAAGTCACCGATATGCGCCGCAGTGTGACGCGAGGTGAAGTCATCGCGAGCAGTCTCGATGAAGATGTCGATTCGCACGTTCGGCTCAGCCAGTTGGTAATCGATCGTTGCCGCCGTCTCGCGGAGATGGGGAAAGACGTCTTCTTGCTGATGGACTCGATCACTCGTTTGGCCCGCGCCTTCAACAAGTGGGTTGGCAATTCCGGACCAACCATGACCGGCGGTGTGAACATCAAGGCGATGGATATTCCGAAGAAACTCTTCGCGACCGCCCGGGCGTTCGCCGAAGGTGGTTCGCTGACCATTGTCGGCACGGCCCTCGTCGATACCGGATCGCGGATGGATGAATTGATCTTCCAGGAGTTCAAAGGTACTGGAAACATGGAATTGGTGCTCGATCGCAAGCTCGCCGATCGACGTGTTTGGCCGGCGATCGACATCACTCAGTCAGGTACTCGTCGCGAAGAATTGCTGCACGATCCGGAAACGTATCACGCAGTGACGATGATTCGACGAACCCTTAACTCGATGAACCCAGTTGATGCGATGGAGCAACTCACCAAACAGTTGAGCCGCTTCCAAAGCAACCAAGAGTTCCTCAAGCTGATCGCAAATGCGAAAATCTTGGACTAGCCAGCCATAGGCTAGCGCTATGCCCTCCGAATCCAATCAAAGATTTCCCAAACAAGCTCGAATCACGCACCAACGTGATTTCGAGCTTGTTTTTCGTTCCGGCACCGTGGCCGCGGACAACGTTCTCGTTGTTCATGCCATACGATCCGAATCAGACCGCTGTCGGCTCGGAATATCTATCTCGCGCCGTGTCGGGAATGCCGTTGTGCGGAACCGCTGGAAGCGTCTGATCCGGGAAGCGTTCCGGCGCCAGCAAGATGCGTTACCGGCAGGATTGGACATGATCATTCGTCCCAAGCGAGGCGCGGTCCCCGATCATGACGCTATTCGACGCTCTGTCGTCTATCTCAGTAAAAAACTCGACCGGCGGTTACCGAACAAGTAACAGCGATTCGAAGGCCGATTAACCTCGATTGATTTGATTAACTATCACAAGAACATCGAGTGGGTCGAGCCAGCCGTCGCGGGTCGAGTCGACGAAGGGTAATCCCGCATCCAAAACAGGATCCAGTTGCCTTGAGCCTCTGCGATTGATCTCATTGATCACCACCAAGACATCGAGAGGATCCATGCCTCCCGAATTGTCGACATCGTAGGGGTTCACTGGATTGGTCCATGGTGCAGGGTCGGAATCACGGATCGTGAACACCAGCGTATCGGCTATCATTCCGGCACCCGAAGCGCGCAGCGTGACCCCACGCAATGCTTGTGGCAAGGTATCGTTGATGACACTGACTGGAAACTCGACACGCATCGAACCCGCTGGGATCTTTACCGATGTTGGAAAAATCAAAACACCATTTGTTGACACGGATAAATCGATCGTTGCGCCACCTGCAGGGGCTGGGGAGCGTATTGAAACCGATGCAGTGGTCGATTGGAGTTCGGGGATATCTTCTTGGAGTTCCGTCCGGGTGGCGACGAGCTCAATGGGTTGGTAGTCGGTAACCAGAATCGTGGTGTCGATCGATTGATAAAGGGCCGCAATCGCCGCGAAACGTACTGTTTGGTCCCCATCCCACAACGCATCATCCACTGCGAAGACTCCCGCTGTCGTACTCGCAGCGCTGGCCGGGATGGTAACGTTCGGTGGTATGGTGGCTTCGGTGGTGTCGCTGCTGGTCAATGCTACGGTGAGGGAAGTTGCATTGTCGGTGTTGGATCGCTTTACCGTGAGGACCGCCGCTCCTGCCCCTGCTGCTTCAGAAATAGAGGTGCGATCGAGGGACAAACGGATGGTTTCAAAGTCGGTGACGTTGACTTCGACCGAATTGCTTTTGAGAGTTCCCACAGAGGCGGAAAGGAGTGCGCGGATCGTCCCGTCGAGGAGCGTATCATCCACCGCGGTTACGTCGACGCTCGCCGTAGAACTTCCCGCAGCAATCGTAACCTTGGCTGGGACCGTAACCTCCGTCGTGTCGCTGCTGTTCAATAGGACATCGAGCGCTACAGCGTTGTTGAAACCGATGCGCTCAACCGACAGTTTAGCGACGCCTGCTCCTCCGTTTTCCGGGAATGAATTCTTGGAAACAGATACTAAAAGTTGCTGCGGTACAGCCACGACGATTTGGAAGGACTGATTCGCAAACCCGCCATCGTCGTCGGTGATTCGAAGGGACACCGTGTAGGTGCCTGGTGCAGCATAGGTATGTGCACCATCGAAGAAGCCTACGGTTGGTTGGGTCGCGGAACCTAATGCCGAAATGGTTGCATTTCCTGTGTCGACCGCGGACCCATCTCCCCAATCGATTCGGTAGGTAAATGTTTCGCTTTTCGGTGGATTCGTGTTCGCTGTTCCAAAACCTGGATCGGTGAATTTTCCGACTTGAGACAAGCTCAATCCTTGGCCGGCGGTGGCAGTAGTGTTCGGTGGAGCGAGCAACGTCGGGTTGGTATTGGTGATCGTTGCTGGCAACGAGACGGTTTTGGAGCCGAGTTGTGAGCCTCGGAGCGTTATCTGTCCAGGATAGGTACCATTGTCCCCGAAGACGTGGTTTCCTGTGACGCGGATGGACTGTGCGATCAGTTGCCACCCTGCATCCTTCATGGTTGCCAAATCGAGTTTGGTCGGAAACAATCGCTCTCCCGAGTTCAGGATTGGGACCATGGTCGGTCGTTGCCCATCGAATATAAGGCTATTGGCGAAATGATCGGAATCGCCTAGAGGGACCGCAGCGCCGTAGGTTGCTACGGCACTGGCACCATTGAATTTTCCGTTGGTGACTTTGTTGTCCCAACTGGCTGTCGATCCGAATCCTAAAACGTGGATGAACTCGTGCACTGCGACGGAGAGAAAGTCGAGTTGCTGGGAATTGAGTCCGGCGGGGTCAGTCCCAAAATACCATTGCTTGCTCGTATCGAATGCGACCGAACCACCCCAAGGGCCAACATCGGTCGCAGGGGACGCGAGGGCACCGTTGTTGCCCCTCGCTTGCACCGTATCGATGAATGTTTGCCGACTGGACTGAACAAAGTAGCCACCTCGATCTCCTTTGCCACCTTCGGTGCTTCCGAGTGACCTCGCTCCTGCGAAGATCAGAAGCTCATTGGCGTTGATGGTCATGTTCCGACGAAGTTCATCCACGCCCGTGGCGGGATTCTTGAACTTGGCATCCCAAATGTCGGTACCTACCGGTTGAATTGCGGTGAGGGTATCGGTGAATTTACTCGCCACCAGATCTGCGGCAGCTTGCAAAAGAAGACGTCGGTCGTTGCTAGCGAAGAAATTCGACTGGTCATAGGAATAGTCCAGTTTGATTTTCACGGTACCTGTCGCCGGGGCATTGAGCAGCGTCGCGGCACTGCTGGTTCCATCCCCCCATTGGATCGTTCCTGTAATGGTCCCTAGCAAGCCAGAGGTGTCGAGAGATTGATCGACGGCGAAGGTTTGACCTTCCGCGGTCATCGCCAAACGACTCTCGAGCGTCTCCATCATGAGCCGGCGACGCGATCGATGCGCGTTCCGTTTTCGGTCTGCTAGCCTCATGCACTATCTCCGATTTCGCACCATGGGTTCCGAGATACCCATGCATTCTAGCAGTTAGGAGCATTCGTTGTCTGCGCAGCTGCCCGATGCTTGGGAACGGAGCACACGTTGTCGTCCCCAGCCGTACTTACGGGTTCGACTGCGACTGGATCCGTTCCTCCCAGTGGAGCAAAGCATCCGCGGTATGGCTACGGTTTGGAAGCATGTAGTGAGGTGGCTCGGGTTCGCGGAGTGCGGTTGGAGCATCTACAATCAGAGACTCGTCCGATTTGCCAGCAATCTTCTTGCGAGTTGTTTTCTTGGTCGGTTTCGGCGGTAGGTTTGCTGGTGGTATTTTTTGGGATTGGGCGTTGCGTACCATCTCGCTCGGTGGGCCAGCGAAGACCAGTTGGCCACCCAATATTCCAGCTTCGGGTCCGAGATCGATCACCCAATCTGCCATCCGGATCACTTCGAGGTTGTGTTCGATGATGACGACGGTATTCCCGGCGTGGACCAACCGATCGAGGACGATCATGAGTTTGTTGATGTCATCGAAGTGCAAGCCGGTAGTGGGTTCATCGAGCAGGTACAAGGTGCGACCGGTCGCGGGTCGGCACAGTTCCGCGGCGAGTTTGACCCGTTGGGCTTCGCCGCCGCTCAAGGTAGGAGCGCTTTGGCCAAGGGCGACATAATCGAGACCCACATCGCATAGGACGCTGAGCATCTGATGGATCTTTGGAAGTTCGCTCGTCAAATCGCGAACTTGTCCTATCGACATGTTCAAAACGTCGTTGATCGAGTAGCCACGGTATTTCACTGCGAGAACTTCTTCGGTGTACCTTCGTCCATGGCAAGCATCGCATTGGATCCAAACATCGGGCAGGAAGTGCATTTGGATGCACAGTTGCCCGGCCCCTTCGCATTTTTCGCAGCGGCCTGCCCCGACGTTGAAGCTGAAGCTGCTCGGGGAGAGTCCTCGCAACTTGGCTTCGGGAAGCTTCGCATAGAGTTGCCGGATCCAATCGAACACGCCGGTATAGGTCGCAGGGTTGCTGGTCGGAGAGTGTCCTAGCGGCGACTGGTCGACTTGGAGGACTTTATTGATCTGCTCGATACCTTCAATCACGCGATGGGGGCCGGCTTGCAAATCGGCGCGATGGAGTTTTCGTGCCAATGCGGGGTAGAGGATGCCATTGATCAAGCTGCTTTTGCCGCTTCCGCTCGGGCCGGTGACAGCGGTCAAGCATCCCAGTGGAAGGGAGACATCGATATGCTTGAGCGTGTTTGCTGCGGCTCCGCGTACGGAGAGCCAGCCGATAGAGTCTTCGACAAACTCCGTCCAGTCGCTGACGGGCCCGCTTTCTGGGCGCACGATGCGAAGACGTCGTTGGTTGGGTATTTCGATCTGCTTCTTGCCATTCAAGTATGGGCCGGTGATGGAACGTGGATTTTTGCTGAGGGTGGCTGCGTCACCTTCGGCGACCACCGTTCCACCGTAGGGGCCGGAGCCAGGTCCAAAATCACGGATCGTGTCGCTGTTGGCGATCACATCGCGATCGTGTTCGACGACTAAAAGGGTATTGCCTAGATCGCGGAGGCGGTGCATGGCTGCGATCAAGCGTTGGTTGTCGCGGGGGTGCAATCCAATGGTGGGTTCATCGAGCACGTAGAGGACGCCGCAAAGTCCGCTCCCGAGTTGGCTGGCCAATCGGATGCGCTGCGATTCGCCACCGGATAATGTGTTTGCGGATCGATCGAGGGTTAGGTATTCGAGTCCGACATCGACGAGGAACTGCATGCGTTGGAGGATTTCGCGCAGCAACTCTCCTGCGATTTTTTGTTCTGGGGCTGACAACTCCCATGATTTGCAGCATCGCAGCAATTCACCGATCGGCATTTGAACCACATCCGCGATGCGAAGGCTTCGAAAGCGAGTTTTTGCAGCTTCGGACCGGACCCGCGATCCATCGCACGTGGTGCATGGGACCTCCGCGAGAAACTTGCTGAGTCGCATCCGCACCGCTGGATTTGCGTTCGATAGGTTTTCGAGGGCTGGATAGACGCCGTGGAACCGATAACTCATGACCGTGGCGGTGGGATCGTCCCGCTTGGCCCGTTTCGTTTTTCCTGCGACTGAGCCGTCGAAATCCTCGTTCGTCACGACGATTTCTTGATCCCCCAGCCCTCGAAGGAGAAGCGAGCGCTGGGTGCTCGTGAGCGATGCGATCGGGCGATCGATGGGGAGTCCCGAATGGCGCTCCAATGCTTTGAGCATGGCCCGCGAGATCGGTGTGGTTGTCTCAGGCCAAATGAGAAGCCCCCCATCGAGGAGCGACTTCGACTCATCGAGGAACGATGCGGGATCGGTTCCGGTTTCGACACCGAGGCCTTGGCAAGACGTGCACCAGCCTACACCGGTGTTGAACGAAAAGTGATGAGGCGTCAAAGGCTGAAACGAGATGCCGCAATGATTGCAGGAAAGCTGCAAAGAGAAGGTATGCACAACCCACTGGTTCTCTTTGCGTTGCTCCTCGGCGACCGCCATTTGCACCAGACCATTACCAAGCCCCAACGCGGTGGCGATGCTGTCGCTTAATCGTTTGCGATCGACAGAATCAAGCTGGATACGATCGACGACGACTTGGATTTCCAAGCGGTTTTTCTTGTTGAGATCTGGTAGTGCGTCGATCCCATAGGTTATCCCATTGATACGCACGCGGACAAAACCATCCCGTTTCAGGTCGTCGAAGAATTCGGCGAGGGATTGGTTGGCGGGCGGAGCTAGGGGAGCGAGCAGCAGGCAACGGATAGCTTTCTTCTCACCCTTTTTTTCACCCTTGTTCTCACCCTTGTTCTCACCCTTGTTCTCACCGTCGCTTTTGCGGTTGGCTTGGAGCTCGTTGCCGATCGCCAAAAAGCGATCGATGATTTGGTCGATCGTTTGGGAGCTGACCGGCGCATCGCATTGGGTGCAATGCATCTGTCCTAGTCGGGCGAAGAAGACTCGGAGATAGTCGTAGATCTCGGTCACAGTACCTACGGTGGATCGGGGTGTGTGCGAGAGTCCTCGTTGTTCGATGGCCACTGCGGGACTTAATCCATCGATACGATCGACCGTCGGTTTTGGCATTTGGCCGACGAACTGGCGCACGTAGGGGCTGAGGCTTTCGACGAATCTCCGTTGTCCTTCGGCATAGATCGTATCCATTGCCATGGATGTTTTTCCGCTGCCGCTATGCCCGCAGAAGACCGTCATGGTATTGCGGGGGATGGTGAGATCGATCCCCTTTAAATTGTGTTGCTTGGCACCCGAGACACAGATGTCTTCCAGAGCGGGGCTTCGAAAGGGGACGTCTTCTTTCCGTTTGGTCGCTTTCGATTTCGTGGTCGCTGCGGCTTGAGACGATACCTTCTTCTCAACTGTGCCCCCCTTAGTGTGCCCCTTAGTGTCCCCCTTAGTGTCCCCCTTAGTGTCCCCGTGCGCATGGATACCATCGTGCTGTTCGAAGTACTGCTTTAGGGCGATTCCCGTCTGTGACTTTTTATTCTTTGCAACCTGCTCGGGGGTTCCTTGGCAGACGACGCGACCACCCCCCGCACCACCTTCGGGGCCGAGATCGATGATCCAGTCGGCGGCTTGAATGAGATCGAGGTTGTGCTCGACGACGACGACCGTGTTCCCGCGGTCGACCAGGCTTTGCAGGACTCGCAGCAGCAGGTTGATATCGTGGAAATGGAGGCCGGTGGTCGGTTCATCGAGGACATAGAGGGTTTTCCCCGTAGCCCGTTTGCTCAGTTCGCGAGAAAGTTTGATCCGTTGTGCTTCGCCACCGGATAGAGTTGGCGAGGGTTGTCCGAGTTTGAGGTATTCGAGTCCCACATTGCTGAGCGTTTCCAACTTGTCGACGATTTTGGGAAACGCTGAGAAGTGCTCAAGGGCTTGTTGGACATCGAGGTCGAGGCAGTCGGCGATCGATTTCCCCTTGAAGAGGACTTGGAGGGTGGCGCGGTTGTACCGTTTTCCTTCGCACGCGGCGCAGGGTACCCATAAATCCGCGAGGAACTCCATATCGAGTCGAATTGCGCCGTGCCCATCGCACGCGGTACAGCGTCCAAGTTCTGTGTTGAAGCTAAAGGTCCCGGGAGCGAAGCCTCGGCGTTTGCTTTCGGGGAGTTCCGCGAATAAGTCTCGAATTTCGTCAAAGAGTTTCGTGTAGGTTGCCGGGTTGCTGCGAGGCGTTCTGCCGATGGGGCTCTGATCGATATCGATGATCTTATCGAGATGCTCTAAACCTTCGATGCCTCGGTGAGCACCGGGTGAATCTTCGGCGCGATTGAGTGCGTTGCGAAGGGCCGGGGTGAGGATATCGGTGACGAGCGAGCTTTTGCCGCTGCCGCTCACGCCGGTAACCGCGATCAATCGACCGAGAGGGAACTCCACGTCGATATCCAACAAGTTGTTGTGCGAGGCGCCGAGCACTTTGATGCCGTGCCCGTTGCCGCGTCGTCGCGTCGCTGGTCGATCGATCGTCATGCGGCGACTGAGGAATGCCCCAGTCAAGCTCCGTTTGTTCTTGGAGAC
Organism: uncultured Pirellula sp.; assembly: GCA_903930765.1. Taxonomy (GTDB): domain Bacteria; phylum Planctomycetota; class Planctomycetia; order Pirellulales; family Pirellulaceae; genus JBKCUI01. The sequence continues at coordinate 8,263 of CAIYZV010000416.1, read as the reverse complement.
ATCGTCGATGGAGCCGATGGTGATCAGTTCACCACCCCGGACTCCGGGTCCCGGTCCGAAATCGACCAACGTGTCTGCAGCTCGCATCGTGTCTTCGTCGTGCTCGACCACGATCAATGTATTGCCCAAGTCTCTCAGGCGTTTGAGCGACTCGAGCAATTTGTCGTTATCCCGAGGGTGCAATCCGATCGATGGTTCATCGAGCACGTAAAGCACGCCGACCAACCCAGCCCCGATCTGGCTTGCCAATCGAATCCGTTGGGATTCCCCTCCAGAGAGCGTTGGGGCAGTCCGCTCGAGCGAAAGGTACCCCAATCCTACGTCGATCAGGAAGTGGAGACGCAGCCGAATTTCTTTGATCGCTTCCTCGGCGATGATGGCTTGGGTATTCTCAAGCTCGATCTTTGAAAAGAACTCGGCGCACTGTGCGATCGACAGGCGCGAGCATTCGCCGATCGCTTTCCAGGGATCTTTTTTGAAGTCCGGCGACAGGGACTTTAGCCGCAACGAGCGAGCTTGCGAATTGAGTCGCGTCCCATCGCATTCGGTGCAGTGGGCAACCCGCATGAATTTTTCGAACCGCGCCTTGAACATCGGGTTGGAGGTTTGTCGATAGATCTCGAGAAACTCGTTAGCGATCCCGGTAAAGACGCCGGTACGAGAGCTAGCTCGGCTGCAAGCGACTTGGGCACCACCCATGCCGTAGAGCAAGGCATGGCGTTGTTCGGTTTGGAGATTTTTCCAAGGGATGGCGATCAGGTCCTTGGACGATTTGAATCGGAAGGCGAGGAGTTTGCTGAACGCGCCGATGGATCGCCGCATCCATTTGCTCATGTCGGTCCACTTGCCGATCAACTCGATCGCACCTGCCCGAACCGATTTGGACTCGTCACCGATCAGAAGATCTTCGGCAAAGGAATAGGTATCTCCGAGTCCTTCGCAAGTCGAGCATGCGCCTTGGGGGGAGTTGAAACTGAGGAGTTGCGGGGTCGGAGGAGAGTAGGATATGCCGCACTGCGCGCAGGCGTATGATTGGGAGAAGATCACATCGCGACGAGGATCCGAAACGAGCGTATCGCTCCCGGCAGCTTCGATCGAAATCTCGCCTGCGCTGTCGTCGTTCTTTGGGCTCGTCTCGTCCTTGAGCTTCTTTTTGGTTCCCTTCGTTTTCTTCTTCTGGCTGGCATCTTGCAATCCATCCTGGGACGACTCCCCCGCCAGAGAGGCCGATGATTCTTTGAGCGATGATTTGGGCACCATCGGTGAAATCAGCATGGTTCCATCACCGTAACGAAGCGCATTATCGACGGCTTCGGCGATACGTTGGCGACTCGATTTCGAAAGGGTGATACGATCTACCACCAGTTCGATATCGTGTTTGTTGTAACGTTCGAGGGTGGGCACATCGTTCAATGGGTAGACCGTTCCATCGACGCGTGCGCGGTTGAATCCTGCGCGGCGCAGTTCTTCGAAGAGGTCTTTGTGCTCCCCTTTTTGACCGCGGATTACCGGGGCCATGAACAAGTAGGGGGAGACCGAATCGAGATCCAGGATCCGATCGATCATTTGATCCCGGGTTTGGCTAGCGATCCTCGAATCGCATTTTGGACAAAACCCGGTTCCGCAGCGGGCGAATAGAACCCGGAGGAAGTCGGTCAGTTCGGTGATGGTACCAACCGTCGATCGGGGGTTGTTCCCGGTCGATTTTTGGCTGATCGAGATCGAAGGGGACAAGCCTGACAAGAGATCCACGTCGGGCTTGGGCAATTGGCCGACGAACTGTCGAGCGTATGTCGACAGGCTTTCGAGGTAACGGCGTTGGCCTTCGGCGTAGAGCGTGTCGAACGCGAGGGAGCTCTTGCCGCTCCCGCTGACCCCGGTGAAGCATATAAATTGATTCCGGGGGAGTTCGAGATCGATATCCTTCAAGTTATGTTCGCGGGCGCCCCGAACAACGATTGGCAAGTTGGATGATCTCGGAACTTCAGCGTTCAACGTGTCTGCTCGCAACTAGTGAAATCCAGCGCTTGCGAGGAACCGTTCGGCGTCGAGGGCTGCCATGCAACCTGTGCCCGAAGAGGTGATCGCTTGACGGTAGTAATCATCCGCGACGTCACCTGCGGCGAAGACGCCGGGGGCACTCGTGATGGTTCGATACGGCTGCTTCCAATCGATGTAGCCGTTCTCGCGAGTTTCTACTTGGCCGCCGAGGAACTTGGTATTGGGGGTATGGCCGATCGCGAGGAACATGCCGGTAGCCTCGAGGACGCTGGTTTCATTGGTCTGCACATTCTTGATCCGAACGCCGGTGACACCGACTCGCGGATCCACATCATCCCCCAGGACTTCGTCCACGACGGAGAACTTGACCAACTCGATCTTTGGATTGGACAGAGCTCGCTCCTGCATGATCTTGCTCGCCCGCATCTCGCCGCGTCTCAGGAGCAAGTAGACTTTCGAGGCGTACTTGGTCAAGTAACTCGCTTCTTCGACAGCGGAGTCACCGCCACCGACGACCACGAGAGACTTGTTTCGGAATCGAGGCAGAGCGCCATCGCAGACAGCGCAAGCGCTGACCCCGCGGTTTCGGAATTTTTCTTCGCTGGGCAACCCGAGGTAGTTTGCGCTGGCTCCGGTGGCGATGATGACCGTGCGGGTTTCGAAGGAGCCATTCTCGCTGGTGTTGAGCACCAAAGGCTGTTTCGAAAAGTCGACGCTGACAACATCATCGGTGATGACTCGCGTCCCAAAGTTGGTGGCTTGTTGACGCATCAGTTCCATCAGTTCGGGACCGGTCACCGCGTGCGGATGCTCTTCGACCGGTGGGAACATGTATTGCCGACTGGGGTCGATGGCTGAGGAGAGGAACTCCTTCAGCTTTCCGGAAGGGAACCCAGCGTAGTTTTCCACTTCGGTGGTTTGAGCGAGTTGTCCCATCGGGAATCGCCCCATGACCCGATTTTCCTCGGTCATCGCCCCTTCAAAAAGGAGCGGACGCAAATTCGCTCGGGCAGCGTAAATGGCGGCAGACCAACCTGCTGGTCCGCTTCCGATGATGATGCAATTTTCAATGTTGCTCATACGTTCAATCTAAAAAACAGAGTCCGTCGAAAAAAAACAGGCCGCGATCGTGGGAGCGAAGTGGCAAAACCCAAGGGAATTGTGCTTCGATGTACCCCGCGTTCCGCGTCAGGTTTTAACACAGTTCGCGAGCCTTCACCAGGACCGAAGTTCTTTGCCCAGGGCTCCCAAACGGGGTGGAATTGAATTGGCTGCACCGGAACGGGCGCAACGCAAAAGTGTGCAGAAGTGTAGCGGGTTGGCGAGCCCTAGCGGACGGTTTCGGGCCTTGCCGATTCGAGGGCTCGAACCAAACCCTCCAACTGATCGGGGCTATGGGAGATGTTCAAGCTGACTCGAAGGAGCGAGCCGTCGGGCGGGACGGTGGGTGGCCGAATGGCGGGTACGAAGTAGCCCGAATCGGCGAGATGTTGGGACACGCGAAGTGCATCGCTTGGCGAGGAAGCGTAGATCGGAATAATCGGCGTCGAATCCCACCGAGTTTTGAAGCCGCGTTCGGAAAGCCTATTGCGCAGTTGGATGCTGGTGGCGGCGAGCTGTTGCCGTTGCGAGTCCATCGACTGCAGCAACTCGATCGCTTTGGTCGCGGCGGAGAGGATTGCGGCAGGCATGGCGGTCGAGTAGATCCAGGATCGGGCGTGATGAATCATCCATGACGTTATAAGTTCGGAGCCGCTGACGTAGCCGCCGCTGCAGCCGATGGCTTTGCTAAGTGTCCCGGTCTGGATCCATCGTTCTGTATAAAAAGGTGACTTGCTGATGGAAGCGTTGCCATCGATCGCATGGGCTGCGAGTACACCTCGTCCGAGCGGCCCGATAACACCGCTCGCATGCGCTTCGTCTGCGATTCCGATGGCGTCGTGCTGTTCGCACAACTCATGGATACGTGCGATCGGGGCGACATCGCCATCCATGCTGAAGACCGTATCGGTGACAATAAAGGCAAAACGGTGATTGGATCGATGCTCGGCCAATAGCCGCTCGAGAGCATCGGTATCAGCGTGTGGGTAAACAACGATTTTGGCGCGGGAGAGATGGCAGCCATCGATCAAGCAAGCGTGGTTCCATGCATCGGAAAGTATAAGATCCTCGCGAGAGGCCACCGATCGAATGGCACCTACATTCGCCGCGTATCCGCTCGAAAAGACCACGGCTGAATCGAGCCCTTTCCACGATGCGATTTGGTGGACCAAGTTTTGGTATTCGGGGCCGGCGCCGCAGATGAGCGGGCTCGCACCACTTCCGACCTTAGGCTTGGTTGCGGCGGACAAGAATTGGTCGCGCACTTCGGGATGCCATGCCAGGCTCAAGTAATCATTGGAACCGAAGTGGACCAGGCTTTTCCCGTTCCGCTCGATCATGGTTGCGGATATCCCCTCGGAAGGTACCAACGATCGCCACAGGTTTGCTTGCTTTCGAGATTGCAGCCCGGCAGCGAGATGGGACCAAAAGTCCGATTTTGACGATTTTGGCTCGGTCATGGGTTCAACGGGGATTGTTCAGGGTGAATCGAATTTGATTCGTAGGTAAAACGGAGCGATAATTCTCAGGTATTTGCGAAGGAGGCAGGGGAACGCGATTGTGGCGGCCAGTTTTGATCTCCTACGATGCACGATCACCCGCGATGTCCCGCATAATACAGCCAACCCCGCTAGGAAGAATACGGATTGGAATAATACTGGTAAACTACCGCCGGGCGTCGTTCCTTCGCCGCCGCCGCAAGTGAACCGCAATTGAACCGCAATTGAACCGCAATTGAACTAGGAACAACCCTTCCACAGGATCCCATGCACGTGACGGATCATCGAGTACTAATTACCGACGATGATGTTGCCTTTCGGCACACTCTTGGGGAGGCTTTGACTCGCCGAGGCTACCGAACGTGTCTTGCCGCGGACGGGATTGAGGCGTTGGATGTGATCGAGCGAGGCAACATTCATTTGGCGTTGTTCGACGTCCACATGCCCAGGCTCGACGGTTTGCGGGCTTTGGAATCGGCTCGCACGCTCGCTCCTGGTCTCCCGTGCATTCTCATGTCTGCGAAGTTGGATGAGAGTATTTTGAGCAAAGCGAGGCTATTGAATGCCGAGCATGTGTTGCCCAAGCCCATCTCGTTATCGGCACTGGTCGATTGCGTTCGGAGTTTGCTCGACCGGGTCTATGGCCGTAACGCTTGAACGCATTACCAACGTTACCCGCGGGTTCGAGAATCGAATACTGGGTTGGCCATGATCCAACCGACGGCCATGCCAGTGACGAGTCCGCCCAAGTGGGCGAAGTTCGCCATTTGCAAGCCGCCCGCTTTGCCGGTGACATCCCCTGCGAAGCCGAGTACTAAGATGATTCCGACCATGAGGTACGATTGGGGTGACATGGAGAATCCGAGGTCCCTACGAAGGTAGGTTTTGACGGCGATATAGCCAAACAGTCCCATGATGACGCCGGAGATTCCCACGAAGTTCGGCGAGCCCGAGAGTCCTTGGATCCCGAATAGATTCTCTGGCAGCAAGCCTTGCAGCAGATGCGAGCCCATGGCGAACAGAAGGATCAGGATGGCGTATCGGACGGAACCCTCGAGTCTCTCGGTGAGCCGACCTAGGGAGACGAGGGCCAGCATGTTCATCAAAAGGTGGAGTGGATCACCGTGCAAGAACATTGGGGTGAAGATGCGCCACCACTGAAACTGCTTGAGAGATACCGCCGGGTCGCCGGTCTCTTTGTACTTGTCCATGTCGACAAACTTCAGTTGTTTATCGATCGAAGTCCCCAGTCGGTTCGTGGGCTCGGGGTGGGAGAATTTCGAGATCAAGCTGAGCACGGAGCAGAGGATGACCAGGGTCAGTGTCAGTGGGGGGATCGATCCCCCGAACATGGAATTCCGACTGATGTCGCGCGTGGTCTGGATATTCCGTTGCCGTGATCGGACTTCGTCGCGTTGCTCGCGCAGGATAGTCCGGGCGTCTTTGACGGCTTGGAGGTATTTTGGGTCATCGGGATTGGCCTCGAAATCGCGCAGTTCTGCGAGCGCTTGCTGCATGCGATCCTCGTCTCGAATCCAGACCTCCCATTTCGATTGCGAGCCATCGGTTGGCTCGACATGGGTCGAGATGTTTTGGGTTAACAGGTAAGCGACGAATGACTCGGCTCGCGACTGTCCTTCGATCGTTGTCAGACTTCTCATGCGAATTAAAAGGAAAAGGGTATTAACGGATCCGCCGCAAACGATGGATCGGAACGTAGTACTTGCGATAATTCCGACCATCGTTGTACCGTGTACCGGACGGATCGGGAACCAAGACGGTCGCACGAGAGGTAATTCGGTTGACAAATCCTGTCAAACGGTGCCCATTTAGCGAAAACTCAACCTTCGCACCGAGGGGAATGTTGAAATCCTTTGCCGCTCGTTCTTGTTGGGTAACCAATTCATGCCGATGCTCCGTGTGGCCGAAGAGGCTCTGTGCCATTCCTTGGAATCGCCCGGCGGCGCAGTCGCTTTGGACCCAAACCAACATTTCGCACAGATGGATCAATTCGTGCTCGACGACCCGTTGCATCGCTGAAAGCCGGTCGTGGCAGAGGATACCGCACACCCGATTTTTCTCACCGGGTTTTCGAAAAGACTGGAACAGTAAACTTGTTGAGAGAGCAATTTCATAGCGAGTGATTGCTGGTCTGCCCGTCAAGGTGCGAAAAACCTGGCGTGTGGTTTTCCCACCTGCTCGTGTCATTCTCGAACTGAGCCGGAACGAGAGTCCGTACGATCGAGCGAGGGGCAAGCAGAGACCGCCCAAAAAAATACGATCGTATGCCTCGGCCATGCATTCCAGGTCCTGCCGAGCGATCTTGCGAAAGTTTGGATGGTCCAAGGTTGTCGATTTTTCAAGCACCCACCGAGCGATGTAGGATTGCTTGTCTCGACGGTCTTTCCACGGATGATTTGGGGCGCAAAGCGGATGGGTTGGGGCGCAAAGCAGTTGGGCTAGCCGAGTTTGGTAATCGCGGCGCGTGGGTTGTTCCGATCGAACCGCTCCTTGGGTTCCGGCCTGCATCCAACTGGAAGGGTTCGAGATTCCCACGCGTTTCCTCACGTATTACTCCCCTGAAAAGTGTTCCTGGCCTCGGCAAAATATACCACAGCACCCAAGTTTGACGCACTGCCGAATCGGCTGACAGAAGGTTATATTGGGCCTGCTCGAGCGTCTATCGACGCTGTCTTTCGATTCCACAATACGGTCCAACGATCCTATTTTTCCAAGTTGATGTTTTTCCAAGATGCGAATATTCCTCGCCTTCCGAGCCTTCTTTGCCACGTTGTTCCGTGCGGATTCCGCCGAACGTATCCGAAATGCACTGGCGGGGAATAGCAGCCCTGTGAGCGCTGCTGCAACCAAGAAGCAGGCTGCCGATGAGGCCGCCAACGACGGTTTGAATCGTCCGAGCGTGATGTCGGCCCGTAACGATCAGGCCCGTAACGATGCGATAACGATGCTCGCGGTTCTACAACGCGATGCCCGGCTATTGGACCTGGTCCATGAGTCCTTAGATGACTATTCCGATGAGCAAATCGGTGGAGCCGCCCGGAATGTCTTAAGGGATACCCGCAAGGCTTTGGAGAAAGTCTTTGGTTTGAGGCGGTTGGTCGACGTCGCGGAAGGTGACCGCATCGAGATCCCCAACCAATCCTCCCCGATTCGATGGCGCGTTTTGGGGAGTGGGGCCAATAGCACAGAAGGATCTTCAGGTTCGCGAGGAACGTTGGTCCATGCAGGGTGGATCGCATCGAAAACCGAACTGCCAACTTGGACAGGGAAAAAAGAGGATGTCCTTGTGGTCGCTCCTGCCGAGGTGGAAACTGGGGCTTGATACGCCGGACAGTGACTATGGGGAACTCGAACACCACTGACGTCCCGGCCGGTCATGTTGCCACCCATCATGTTGCCGTCCAATCCTATTCCCGATTGCATTTCGGTCTGATGGAGATTTGTCCGGGTGAGCCCCACTGCTACGGTGGGCTCGGCATGATGGTCGATCGGCCGGTTGCCATCCTCTCTGGTCGGACCGGAATTGTGGAAAGCATCGACGAGGTTCGCATCGATGCCACCGATTATTGGAAGGGCCGAGTCCGGCAGGTACTCCGGCACCGCTTTGCCCAGTTGGCGACCTCCACACTCCCCCTCCCAGG
>CAIYZV010000415.1 GCA_903930765.1 uncultured Pirellula sp. | reverse complement strand
TCGAATCGGAGATGTGATTGAATCCGTGTTGCACAAAGCGCAGCTTCCGATCGATACGCTGGAAAGGGAGGTGGCCATCTCGACCGGCTATCTCTCGCTCGATTCCCTTATCTTTGGACTCGGCAGCGGAAAGCTGTATCTCATTGGCGGAAGGAGCGGAATGGGCAAATCCGCATTGGCTTGTAATATTGCCGTGAATGTGGCTGCATCGGGGAAGCAATGCTGGATTTGTTCCTTGGAAATGGAGTCGATCGAACTCGTCGAGAGAATTCTTTCCTCGGCATACCAGATCGATACGCGTCGCTGGCGGGAACAAATCAGTTCCGAGGAAATCGCTGCAATTCGCTCCTGTCGATTAACCGAGATGTTTCAAAATCGCGTTTGGTTGACGGACAAACCAGGGGAGTCTTTTAGCTCGATCCGTTCCAAGGCCAAGCTGCGCAAGTCGCTCGAGGGACTCGATGTACTGATCATCGACAATCTTCAACTCGTACGCCCCTTCGATACGCGCATAGCGAAGCATCAACAGCTCAAACAACTCACAGAGTCCTTCAAAAGCCTTGCAAAGGAGCTCGGGATTGCCGTCGTAGTCCTCTGTCAGCTCTCTGTCGACTCCGAACCTGGAAAGAACCAACGCCGACCCGATAACACATCGTGGGCGGATTCAAAACGGATCATCGATGATGCCGACGTGGCGATGATCCTGCATAGAGAGTCCAGAGAGTGTACGAAAGCCGAGTTGCTGATCACCAAACATCGCGGCGGACCTGAGGGAACCATAGTGTTCGATTGGAATGGTCCCTACCAAACGTTCACGGAATGCGAACCGTGGACGCAGGTACCCTATACGTAGAATTTCGAAAAGACTCTCGGTATTCCACTCTAAAACGATCGTGCATTCGGCCTTTATCATCAGGGGCTATCTATGCACAGAATCAAAATCTTCGTTGAGTCGGAAACGACATTTGTCAAAGAGCATTCCTTCGCGCTGCCAGCGTTTGACGGCACAGCAAGGTTTTCGCTAGAGCACGCCATGATGGCCATCGGTGGCAAAAAGCTTGCCGAAAACGAATGGAACGTTCGACTGAATGTCATCGAGGTCGCGGATTATTTGTCTCAATTGAATCGGTGTGAAAGCGACGCGACGGTGATGCGCTGCCAGTGGGTTCGCAAGCACCTTCTGAAACGGATCCTCGATAGCCTCCCTTTTGAGGGGAAGAAGGTCGATTGGGCATCCGTCTCAAAAATCGTTGAGACTCAAATCGCCGAAGAGTTTCCACTCTGTGTCTGATTCCCCGTGGCTCTAATCTTACGTAAAGAACCATAGAAACCTTATGCATAGCATCGAACAAGCGAAGGACAGAGAGGAGTGGTTATCCAAGAAAACCTTACGCATCGGATCATCCGACGCGAGGGCAATTCTTGGGTGTGGTTACCAAGGGGAATCCGAGGCAACGGTTTACGATCGTATGGTCTTCGGTATCGGTAAAAAATTCACTTCCTCCCAGGTTGAACTGCTGGAGGAAGGCCGGATCATGGAGCCTGCTATTCTGAAGATCTTCGCAAGCCGCAATCCAGACTGGCAGTGCGAACCGGCCAGTGGATTCGAGTTGCGTATCTGCCCATCCTATCCTGAATTGTGCTGCACGCTCGATGCGCATGGTACAAACCGTCATTCTCGAGAGAACATCGCCATCGAAGCAAAGTTCGAACCGAATGGCAACTATGAAGATTATCTCTGCGATAGGGTTCCCCTGAAGCACTACGTGCAGGTACAGCACCAACTGATATGCACAGGCTGGAAGGGGGCGTTTCTAGTGAGTCTTCTGCGAGGTAGGTATCAGCAACGCTGGATCGAGCGCGACGAGCCATTGATCGAACAAATGCTTACCGCCTACACGAACTTTCTCGATCGAGTTCGCCGTAGGGATCGCCCTGAAGGACCGGAGGTTTCTGCGTACGCAGCAGTCGCAGCGAATTCTAGTCCCCAGTGGGCCTGTATTCTTGGAAAGGATGCCAGCAGTCTTGCAAGGGAAATCCTCGATCTACAAGAAAAGAAAATTCGGATCGAAGAGCGACTGCGGTCTCTCAAGCAAAGCGTTGCCCAAAGTGCAAAAGGCTGCAACCTGCTTGTGCTCGATGATGAGCGAGTCGTTCGTATTGGAAAATTTGGATTGGAACTTCGAAACAAAGGCCTTCCACGTGGCATAAGGGTCAAAACATGAATGCACCAGCCGATCTTACAAGTACAGATTTGAAGCCAAATCCGGTGAAGAAAAATGATCAGGAGCGATCGGTCGTTTACCGACCTGCCGGAGCGAGCGAAGAGATGACACTCACGGTGGCGTACGTGAAGAACTTTCTAACCAAGCCTACCAAACGCGGATTCACACCGAGCGAAGCGGATGTCATTCGATTCATGATGCTCTGCAAGGCCAGTCATCTCAATCCCTGGCAGGGTGATGCGTATCTGATTGGATACGACTCGGAAGATGGCCCAGTCTTCGATTTGATCACCGCTATCCAAGCACTGCTGAAACGCGCAGAACTCTCACCCGAGTTTGATGGGATCGAGTCAGGTGTGGTGATTCAGGAAGGAATGGAAATCAAAGAGCGTAAAGGGACGATCCTACTTCCTGGTGAGAAACTCCTCGGCGGCTGGGCGCGTTGCTTTCGGAAGGATCGAGGGATTCCCTTCTATCAATCTGTTCAGTTCTGTGTCTACGACACTGGACGAGCGCGATGGAAAAAAGACCCCGCTGGGATGATTGTCAAATGCGCTCGGGCGACCGTGCTACGCGAAGCGTTTCCCAACAGTTTAGCAGGACTGTATGTGGACGAGGAAATGGAAGGTGTTGTAAATCCGGATCCCCAAAAGCCAGCATCTCAACACCGAGAAGAGCCTGAGCCAGCAAAGTCGCTCGATGAATTTACTAAGCAACTCCGAGACAAAAACGCTTCCGTAGCACAAATGGCGTCTGTTCCAAAGGAGTCGGAGAATCCGCTGGTCTTAGGACTTCTGAGTGAACTGCAAACCGCTTCGACCTTGCAGGCAAT
>CAIYZV010000414.1 GCA_903930765.1 uncultured Pirellula sp. | reverse complement strand
GCTTAGATGGTTTTCCAGATGCTTTGGAGTCGTACTCCCGCCTTTTGCAAGATCGGCAAGAAAACGGAGTCGAGAAGCCGCTTTTCGTCGGACGAAAGAATCCAATCGGTCCGCGAGCATGCGATGACAACCCCGCTCCAAGCCAGCGTCGCAGGAAGTACGCCTCCTGCGAGCGTTAGCGGTAATAGCAAGATCAAGAAACTGCCTCGTCGCATGTCGGCCCCTAGGGTTCGCATGACGAGGATGGTTCCGAAGAGATCGAATCCGGTTGCAAGCATGGAGCCGGTCAATGCCCCGCGAAGTCCCATCGGTGGAATAAGCATCGCATTCGCGATAATGTTGACGATTAAACTGCCTAACGCGATCAGAGCAAGTACGCGGCCTCGCTCGGCGCACCAAAAGTAGTTGTGCAGGTTTAATGCGACCGCCATCCAGCATACCGCGATCAATGCAAGTGGCATCACAGCGAGGCCTTCTGCATACTTGCTCGCGAAAAGCCATTGAAAAAGAGTGGGAGCGACAAGCATGGCACCGATGGAGGCACCGACGAAAAGGATGGTCCCCACGGTGATGGACGATCGCAGGAATTGCACGACACGCTGGCGACGATTGGACTCCCAGTCGCGTACGAGATAGGGCAATAGAATTCCGGAGAACATCAAGGATACGCTGGCTAGTAGCGCTGGCAGCAGTTTCCCGCTATGGAGTTGTCCGATCAGCGATTGCCCCGCCTCGCTCGTTTGGGTTGCAGATCCCCAATGGAGCAGCATCATGCGGTCAACGATGTCAAACGTGTTGGTGATCGCGTTAAAGAACCAGATATTGGCAGCGTAGGGAGCGATCCTTCCCCACATTTTCGTTTGGGAAAAATCGACGTTCGGCGAAGTTGTCCAGTACGATCGATCGAGGAAGACCGGCAAGGAAGGAATCAGGCCGATCAGTGCCGATGCGGCAAACGCGAGAATCATCGCTCGCCAGTCGGGCCACACGATCAATGCTGCAAGTCCGGTCGCGGTGAGTGCCAATGAATTCACGGTGTGCATCGACGAAACGATCTTCGCCCTGCGGAGTCCATTCATCAACTCCGTTCCGGCGTTGAATAACGCGATGCACCCTAGGGCGACGCAGAGAGCGAGCATCGTCAGCATGTCCTGCGGAGCACCAAAGATAAAGCTACTGCTCGCAATGGGCATTGCCATCACGCAAAGTGACATCGCGATCAAGCCACACAGCGAGACCGCCATAAGACTGACGACGAACTGCTTGAGTTGCCCGTAACTTCGATGGGTTTCTGCAAACCGACCAAAGGTGCCGGGAAGCCCCAATACCGCCAGCGGTGCACCCATGACGAAGAAACTGCTAGCCAGCGCCCACATCCCCAGTTGCTGCTGCGACAGGAAATGGCAAATCGCTAAATTCCGAGCAAAGCCGATACCGCGTTGAAGAACGTTGGCGACCAACATCCATGACACTCCGGAAACCAGTCCGTCCGCGTCATGATCTTTCTCATGCAACGATGGGCTATCTAAGGATGCCGATGCGATACTCAAGTCCAGTCGCCTGTAGGAAACGCAGAGATCTGCCGGAAAAACCACGTGTTGGCCTATAAAAAGGCTTACCTCAATGTGGCTTTTGCAAAATCACGGGGCAGGGTTTCCATCCCGATGGCTGATCCGAGAATCTACGATCGCAGCAAAGGATAGCGATTGTAGCGGTCGTGCAGGCACGTCGCCCTGGGATTTCCCAAGGCGGGATACTGTGTTTGCCAGTGCTCGATAGTAGGTTTCCCGGTGTGGAATGCAACACCATCCCAATGCCAGGTGCGTTCGGGCACTTACGCGGCAGCGCGAATACGGTGACTATCCACCAGCGCCAATGGGTGGGCCAGCGGTTGATCATCGGTGACGACGACTTGAACGGCGAGCCGCCGCGTTGAGTTCAAGATGATCGGGCTTTTCAGATTGGTGGTTAACGTGGTTCCGTTACGACTCACAATCGACAGCACGAATACTTGATCCCGCGTGCGCATCTGAAGGATCTCCAAGTCGCGACGATGAACATGCAGTCGATAGTTCGGGAGAAAGCGACGTGGGCTGATCACGGGCACGGCAACGTTTGCTGACGCTACCGACTGCAACCAAGCGACTTCTTCGTTGTCGTCGCTAGCTAGCAATACCCAATGGCGGCAGGTTTCAAAACCGATCAAGCCGTGGGGCATGAGCAGCATATCGGAATGGCTGACATCAAGCGTCCCAAATCGAGTGGATTGGATTTGCATCTTTATCACCTACGCCCATCTTGGTACGAACAACACACGTCGTATTGTTCGGCACATCCCAACCACCCCCGACATAGAACTCGCAAAATTTCGTGAGTTTCTCTCAATTCTTCACGGGTGGGACTCGTCGTGCTTTGCTGTCATTCGGGGATGGGAGAACGAGCGGTTGAGTGGCACTATGTCGAGTGTGGCACTATGTCGAGTGGCACTCTCAGGTGGATTGGGCCAAGCAATGTCGGTTGGCCATGGAGATGCCGCTGACGATGGCCCCGACGATGCCCACGAAGCCTTGGTCGGTCCCGCAGAGGAAGAGATTTTTTAAGTGAGTGGTTCCGTCGAGCCGTTTTTCTGGGGCTCCATAGACAGCGCCGTTATCGTGGGACGTAAATCGCCGGATGGTTTTTGGGGTGAAGATATCGGTATCGATAACGTTCCTTCTGAAGTCTGGGATGAATCGCACGCAGGACGCGACGGCCGAATCGTACCAGCGGTATTTTTGGCGTTGGTATTCCGCATCGTCGAGATGACTCCAGCGATCGGGATCGGCGATGGTGGTCAGACGAACAAATCCGGCGTCGAGTTCCCCAGCTTCGGCGGAGTACTCGTAGTTGTTCGGTGAGCATATGACGCCGGTTCGCACATCGCAGAGGGCATCGCGGCAGCGTTCCCAGTGGAAGGTTTCGCTGTCGTTGTAGAAGACGATGGTTTTATCGAACCCGATCTGTTTGGGTTGGCAATCGAGTACCGAGATCGACTCGACAAACGACATTTGCCCTGCGGTCGCGGGTCGGGTCTCGGTAAGGTGGTCGCACATCCGCATGGTTTCTACGACTCCGGCGCTCGACAGAACTCGCTTCGCGGTGAGGACTTGGCCATTTTCAAGTTCCACTGCGGCGACATTTTCTTGATCGACGTGTAGTTTCGCGACACCACTTCGCAGTTTCAGTTGTCCTCCCAGTTCGCGGAACCGCCGAACCAAATTCTTGAGAATGAGTCGGACTCCTCGATGGGGACGGGCGAAGCCCTCGAGGAAGATACTTCGAAACATGATGCAGAACTGTCCCCAGTCCATGTCGTGCTCGCGAGCATTCCCATACCACATCAACGGGCAAAGGATCATTTCGATCAGCAGTGGATCGGAGAATATTTCCTCGAGCACGACGCGTGTAGATCGCTCAAAGTCTTCTTGTTGGAGGTCGTCGTATTCGGCCAGGACGGTAAGCAGTTTCGCGAAGGCATCTTTTTGATGCGGGAACTTTTGCTCGATTTCGGTTTGCAGCAAACGAATGTCGTTGTTGAACTCCAGTTCGATGCCTGGGAACGCGATGCTCGAACCCCGTTGCTGGGCCAATTGGAAATCGTCCCAGCGAAATCGCAGTTGCTTGAGCAATCTCGCAAAAGGGCCTTTCTTCGCACCCTTTTCCGTGAAGTTGGTCATTGCGTGGAGCCCGACGTCATAGTCTCGTCCATTCACTCTGTAGAACGAATTGAGGCCGCCGATGGTCCAGTGCTTTTCAAGGATACAGACCTTGTGGTCGTACATCGCTAAACGGATACCGGCGGCGAGTCCGCTCATGCCGGCTCCGATAATGATCGTGTCGTAATCCGAATTCGAATGGGTCATCTAGCTCGCTGAGCGATCCTTACATTGGTTCAAAGACGATTTTGTCGAATCGAGCTGTCCCTTCGGCCCCGAACAAACCGATCGAGATGATCGCTTCGCGGGTGTCCGGTGGGACGGTAAAAATCTTTTCTTCCAGCTTCCAATTCCGGGTCCCTTTCGAGCCACCGACATAGTTGTAGCCGATGCGATTTCGGTTGGCGTCAAAGTACTGAATAGCAATCGAGGGTGACTTTTCCTTGTCACGCCCAACCTTGACTTCATTGAGCTTCATCCAGCCACCGAGCTTGATCTTGCGAACGCGGCGACCATCGATGGCCACTCCTTGGAGCAAGTGATTGGGCAGATTGGGGTCGTTGCTGTTGAACTCCAAAACACTTTTTCCGTCCGGAGCTTCTGGATCTTCGACTTGGATGCAGCCGAATTGGTAGTACCAACCTGGGATGTGAAAGTTTCGGATCAATGGTTCTTCGAAACTCGTGTTGAGAAGCACCGGTCGCGATGGATCCGGTTGGACTTTTCTCGATTTTTCCGCGTCGCCGGTCATCGGAACGAAGAGCGTCGGTGTCAACGCTTCTTTCTCCAGCTTGCCGTCTTTCTTGCGCATCAAATAGAGCATCTGTTGGTAGCGTTCACCGACCGGGATGACCATGAGACCCCCTTCCTTCAGTTGGTCACGAAGGGGTTCTGGTACGTTGGCAGGGGAGCAGGTGACGATGATTTTGTCGAAGGGAGCGTGCTCTTTCCAGCCTTTGAATCCATCACCGATCAGGCAATGCACGTTCGCATACCCGAGTTCGTCTAGAAGTGCCGTGGTTCGCTCTCCCAGATCTTCGACGATTTCAATCGTATACACATCCTTGACCAAAGGGCTCAGCACTGCGGCTTGGTAGCCACTGCCCGTACCGATCTCAAGCACTTTGTCTGTCGGTTTTGGTTGCAGCGCTTCGGTCATCAACGCGACGATGTAAGGGCTGCTGATGGTTTGGGATTCACCGATTGCTATGGCGATGTCCATGTACGCCTGACGGATATATTCCGGGGGTACAAACTCGTGCCTCGGGGTTTTGCCGATCGACTCCAAGACACGTTGGTCTTTGATCCCTCCCGGAATCAATACGTTTTGGATCAATCGTTCGCGTTCGATAGCGAATGGGTCGCGCTGCTGACCATGAGCAAGCGCAGTGAACCATTCTTGAGATCCACTCCCCAGCACGATCAAGAGCAATAGTGCGACGACAATGGGTCGGTTTGCGAGCCGACGTGGCGTACTAAAAAGCAGCAATCCTCGACTCGAACCCATGTTGATCACTCCATACTTACCCGTTCGCAGTACTCACCGGTGCGTGTATCGATCTTGATCACGTTACCTTCTTTGATGAATCCTGGGACCTGGAATTCCCCGCCGGTTTCTACCTTTGCCGGTTTGGTGACATTCGTTGCGGTATCACCTCGAACGCCCGGTTCGGTCTCGATCACTTTCAAGGTCACATGCGACGGCGGGGTCAAGGTAATCGGATTCCCGTTGTAGAGAACCATGGCGACCGGCATCCCTTCTTTCAGGTATCTCCAATAATCGTCGACTTGGTCTGCGGTCAATTCGTACTGTTCGTAGGACTTGCTGTCCATGAACACAAACGTGCCGGCTTGGTTGTAGAGGAACTGGGTTTCCAGTTCCTCGACGTCGGCAACTTCGAGTTCATCGCCCCCTTTGAGCGTCCGATCGAGAACGGTGTTCCGAATCAAATTCTTCAGCTTGCACTTGTAAAGGGCGTTCCCCTTACCAGGCTTGACGAAGTTGACTTCGCTCAGCAGGTACGGTTCGCCATCGATCTGTACTTTAAGACCTTTCCGGAGATCGCTCGTTTTGTAAGTTGCCACAGCTATCCATTCTCTTGAGGGAACAAAGGTATTCAATGTAAAGTCCCTATAGTTTAGGCAGACGATGCCAACTTGTCTTGGCCCCTTAAAGCGGATATTCCCTCCTTTATTACCGATTCTCACGTATTACCGATTCTCAAGTGTTCCCGATTCACACGCCGGTGACCTGGGAAGAAAGCCGTACTGTTCCGTCCGGCTTGGAGTCCCAATCAACCTGGACGCATGTTAGACTGGAGGAGACGAGGAGGCGTCCGGGGATGCGGTCCTTTGGTGCCTGGGGGGGCCCCCTCGAGGACCCCTGCTGAGTTCGTGCGATTTGTTTCGCGTGATTCGCCGTTTCACTGTTGCCGTTTCACTGTTGCCTGCGGTCTTCTCAGACGCTGGGCAGGATCTGAGCCCTACCTACTCTCATGAGCCTCGACCGAGTACTACAGCCGCTCGTCGCTTGCCTCGGCAATCCTGTCGGTGGAAACCCGACCCAATTCGTGATGACGCGCGTCGCGAGGGACGCTGAATTGGATTGGCGATTCTTTACATCGCAGGTAGAGCCGGATTTGTTCGAAACAGCGTTTCGGGGGGTGCAGGCGATGGGGATGGCGGGTGCCGCGATTTTGGAGCCCTTTCAGCAGCACGCCACGCGCCTAGTCGACCAACTAACACCTGCCGCTCGAACTCTGGGACGGGTATCGGTTGCCAGATGTGATGGCCAGAATTGGATTGGGGAAAACAGCTTCGGTCCGGCCGTAGTGAGTTTGCTAGCCTCGCGTTTCGCCGGCCACGGTCTCGATTCGGATGTCGCGTTTGCTGCGCAGGCGATCGCCGTTCTCGGTTCAAGCCAAACGGCTCGAGCCGTCCAACAAGCACTCGCATCGATCCCTGGTGACTACCGAGTCATCCACTGGGTCGAATCGGATCGAGCGGCCGACTCGCAACGGCGCCCCCAAGTCGGTGAAGTTCCTGGAGAGAGCCCCGAGGAGGTGGCTGCTTTGGAGTGCCGTTCGCTGGATCAATTGTACGCGTTGGATCGCCCACTCCGGGCCTTGGTGGTCGAAGACCCTACGTTGATTCTTACACCAAACAGCGGCTTGCGAACCAAAGCGATCCGCGACATTCCATGGGCGGTCCGCCCCTTCTGTTTGTTTACTAAGAGTCACTCGTCAGCATCGCTCCCCTTTGAGAAGCTCACGCAACTGCTTCGAGAGGAGATGCATGGGCGAGAACTTGACACCGCCGACGAGATGGACTTAATGGTGCATCAAACGGCCGTCGATTTTCATTTTTGGACAAGCTACGAACCGGATCTACAATTGATCCGTGAATCGCTCGAGGAATACTTGCAATGGTAAGCCGAGGTGAGTTTGTGAAACACAACGAGATTTTCAGTCGACGTCCAAGTCTTTCGCGACGTGATTTTCTGAGTCATGCTGCCAACGGGTTCGGTGCCCTGGCTCTCGCCACCATGATGGCCGAGTCGCAGGCCGACGAAACTCAGCCCAAGACGCATTTTCCACCTCGGGCCAAAAGTATCATCTTTCTCTATATGGACGGTGGACCGTCCCAAGTAGACACCTTTGACCCAAAACCCTTGCTGACGAAATACAACGGACGCAATCCTGCGGAACTGTTTGAAGTCGCGCCGACCCAATTCAATAACAACGGTACGGTGATGGGGAGCCCATGGAGCTTCGACAAGCATGGGGAGTGCGGAATGGAAATCAGCACTCTGTTTCCAAACATCGCCAAGCATGCTGACAAACTCGCTGTGATCCGTTCGATGACGTCAAAGTTTCCTGAGCATACCTCGGCGAACTACTTCTTACACACCGGACATGGTTTGCAAGGTCGACCCAGCATGGGAGCATGGGTCACCTATGGCCTCGGGAGCGAGTGTGAAGACCTGCCCGGGTTCATCGTCCTCAACGGTGGTTTGATCCCACCCGGTGGCCTCGATTGTTTTGGCAATGGCTTTCTGGCTGCGACCTACCAAGGCTCCGTGCTTCGGCCACGGGGTGATAGCTTGGCCAATGTGAAACCGCTCGAGCCAACTCCCGAATTGCAGCAAAAAAAGATGCAGTTGCTCCGCGAACTCGATCGCAGCACCGTCGCTCGCTTTGGAGATCATGACGCCATCGAATCTGCGATCGCCAACTACGAACTCGCTTTCCGAATGCAATCCGCGGTACCTGCGGTGTGCGATATCTCGGGAGAGACCCAAGAGACCCAAAGCATGTACGGGCTCGATCACAGCTATGAACCCACACGAGCCTTTGGCCGAGAATGCTTAATGGCAAGGCGATTGGTGGAACGCGGTGTGCGTTTCATCGAGTTGACTTGTCCCAACGTTGGGCACGATCGTTGGGATCAGCACGCCAATCTCAATGCTGGACATACCCAGAATGCACTGGCGGTCGATCAGCCCATCGGAGCACTCTTGCAAGATCTCCAGCAACGCGGCTTGCTCGACCAAACCTTGATCGTCTGGTCCGGTGAGTTCGGGCGAACCCCATTCGCCCAAGGAGCCGACGGTCGCGATCACAATCCGTTTGGTTTCTCATCGTGGCTCGCAGGAGGTGGCATTCGGGGTGGTACTGTGTACGGTGCCACGGACGAATGGGGTTACAAAGCGATCGAAAACAAATGCGAGATCCACGATCTGCACGCAACCATGCTCTACTGCCTCGGGATCGATCATACGCGATCGACGTTCCGATTCAGCGGCCGCGATATGCGCCTGACCGATGTTCATGGCAATGTAATCCACGGTATCTTGGCCTGATTATC
>CAIYZV010000413.1 GCA_903930765.1 uncultured Pirellula sp. | reverse complement strand
GAGGACAGCTGTTCTACGGTTGTCCAATGTAGAGCAGTTGTCCTCAACTGCTCTCGCCCTGCGTTAACATCAGGAAACAGTTGCGAGCTATTGCACCGTGCCAACAAGTCGCTGACTCGTAGCCGTTCGGCAAGAGTAGAACGTGAAGAAAATGACAAACGCAGTGCGGGAACAGCTGAGGACAGCTGTTCTACGGTTACCCAATGTAGAGCAGTTGTCCCCAACTGCTCTCGCCCTGCGTCGCTAACAGGAAGCGGTTGCGAGCTATTGCGCTGTACCAACGAGTCCTGATTCGCTACCGAGCGGCAAGATTGAAACGTTAAGAAAATGAGTAACGCAGCGTGGGAACAGCAGAGGACTGCTGTTCTACCTTGGAGCAGTCGTCCCCAACTTCCCTCTCTCAGAAAGAACCATCATGGTAAACGCATCGATCCGAATATGCCTAACGGCACTCTGCCTCCTGGGCTCATCGCTCCAAGGATTTTCTCAGGCACCCGCATTTCCAAAACCATCGAATGAAGGGCACAAACTGTCGATTCTTGCCAAAGAATATTTGGAGAGGTTCGGTGAGAATGCTATCTCATGCAAAGCCAAATTCACTACGGAGGGCCGACTGAGCTTTGTGGAAATGGTTACGGGAGAGCCATGGGAAGGGCAGCTTCAGTTTGCCCCTAGGGACGGATTGCGAATCGAATTGGCTTGTTCAATTGGAGAATATTCTTCACTAACATCTGGTAGCAAGAACCATGTGGTATGGAAGTGGATACCTAATGAGCATGCGAAACGGGGGACTTCTCAGAGCATCCCATCGGCGATGATCGGGCGGCAGACATCGCTGATGATCGGCAAGTACTGGCCAGCATGGTTGGACTTCATCGTTAACACGAAAGCGTATCTCTACTTTGACCCAGTAACCATGGACGACGGAATCGCACGTTGCAACATCCGTTCTGCCGGTTCCGATGCAACCATCGAGGTTGTGTTTCGAGAGACCCCTCAGGGAATCGAAGTGCAGAGCGTTTCGACGCGGATTTCTGACCAGCTGGTCGTTTCATCCAATTTCAAAAATGTACTTATCGGAGACCTGTGGGTTCCTCTGAGCAGCAATGCAACGCAAGAAGGGGTCGGTATTCAAGGCAAGGGAAGAATCGAGTTTTCCGGTCACCATTTCGGAACGCCGGAGCTCAATTGGCTCGTTGAGTTCGAAGAAGGGGTCACGGTAACAGATCAGATCAATAACGTAACGTACAAGGTCAAAAAGCCGTAAATTGGCAATGGCTAGGGTTGCAGCTCACGATTCATTGAATATCACCCCGAGATCGAACACGAACTCAGCATCCAAGATGCGAATCGCGAAATTGGTGTTTGCGGGTAGGATCGATGGTTGATGTGTCTGCGAACCCTCGACAAACTGGTACCTCTCCACCGATCGATCGTTGATGTTGACAATCTAGTATTCGTCAACACCTGAAGAGCGATAAATCGACGACTTGGCGCGATCGCGATCGATGGAAGTATCCGCCACCTCGATCACAAGCCGACCTCAACGGAGCGGTCCTCGCGTACAACCTCGCACATGTGGCCAGCAATAGTTCGGAAGGGGTAAATATCGTCAACACGATCAAAAAGATGGTGCGCCCAGATGCATGGGATGACCAGGGTGGAGGTGCCTCATGCCAAATGATCGGCTCGGTGTTGCTCGCCAAAGCCTCCGAAGGGATGCACGAGGAAATCGAGCGTTTTCTAGCGCAACTGAACGCGGTACGGCCTGACGAGAAAAAGTAGATGTCCAATGTAGAGCAGTTGTCCCCAACTGCTCTCGCCCTGCGTCGCTAACAGGAAACAGTTGCGAGCTATTGCGCCGTGCCAACAAGTCACCGATTTGTCACTATACGGCAAGATGGGAACGTTACGAAAATGATGAACGCAGTGCGGGAACAGCTGAGGACAG
>CAIYZV010000412.1 GCA_903930765.1 uncultured Pirellula sp. | reverse complement strand
CGACACGGTAATTCCGCATACCGTGATCGTGTGTAGCGAATAGTCCTTTCCCCAACGCTCAAACCCGAGTAACTCCATCCCCAGCGACCATCATGGCAATCGTTCACATTCCCGACCAAAACCGCAATTTGACCCAGACCGATGAGATCCTCGAGTTCCTGAAACCGTTTGGGATCTGGTATGAGCGTTGGGAAGTTGAAGGTAGGCTCAAACCGAGTGCGACGGATGCGGAGATCTTGGCTGAGTATGCTCCGGAAATCGATAAGGTTAAAGCTGCCGGTGGTTTTGTCACAGCCGATGTGATCAATGTCAACCCGAACACTCCGAACCTCGATGCAATGCTCGCTAAGTTCGACAAGGAGCATACGCATTCGGAGGACGAAGTCCGATTCACGGTCGAGGGGCGGGGCGTGTTTCACCTCCATCCTGAAAACGGCCCTGTCTTCAGTGTGACCGTTGAAACTGGCGACATGATCAATGTGCCGTGCGGCATGAAGCATTGGTTCAATCTTTGCGATGACCGACGCATCCGATGCATCCGATTCTTTGAGGATACGTCGGGGTGGACCCCCAATTATGTTGAAACCGGAGTCCACGGGAATTACAGCCCGATGTGCTTTGGTTCCAAGTTCCTCGCGAAAGAACCATCCGCCGACCCGATCCTTCGGACGTAACCGGATCCTGCCAGTTTTTGGAATTAGAAGTAACGGGTATCACCCCATGCATGATCGTGCTATCCCTGTTATCGCGCGATGCGCGGTGCTGGACATTGAGGGAACCGTAGCCGATATTCGTTTCGTTTACGACGTGATGTTTCCATTTGTCCGAGACCAGTTGCAATCATTCTTGAACCGGTTTCAGGATTCACCGAGCGTTCGGCAAGCGATCGCAACCTTGGAATCGGATGCGGGACAACCGATCGAGGATATTGCATCGCATGTGCATCGATTGATGGATGCGGATAGCAAAACCACGGGTCTGAAAGCGTTGCAAGGGCTCATCTGGGAATCCGGATTTCGCTCCGGTTCACTGCGAGCAGAAATCTTTGACGATGTTCTGCCCTCACTTCAACGATGGAAGCAGGCTGGGGTCGATCTCAAGATCTACTCGTCCGGGAGTATCCTCGCCCAAAAACTCTTCTTCGGGCATACGACCCAAGGTGACTTGACCCCATTGTTCACCGAGTACTTCGACACCACCATCGGATCCAAGCGGGAAGCGAGTAGCTATGCGCGAATCGCAGAAGCGGTTCAAATCCGTCCCGCCGATATTGTATTTCTTACCGACGTGGTTCCCGAAGTGGATGCAGCAACCGCTGCCGGCCTGCAAGTCATCACGTGCGTTCGCCCCAACAATGCCCCATTACCTGATGACTACACTCGACCGACCATCCGTAGCTTTGAGGAGATCGGTCTGCGGCTTCCCAGATGAGATCCGCGGATCGGCTTTAAAAAAACTTGCCTCTCGCAAGTTCATTGTTAGGATTACAAAGCAATAGAACCTCTTTACAAAACCGACGAGTCAAGAGTAGCGCATTGCTGTCATTCATGAACTCGTCGGCAACCGTAATTTCGGTTTAGTGTCGATGGGCTTGTTAAAAAAAGCCTTCGAAGGAGTCTTCTTTCCATGATGGAACGATGGCCGTGATTGAGCGCTGTGCACCGCAATCCTAATGTGTCAATAGCAGCATTTTTTCTGGCATGCTATTTGCTCACTGGAATGCGACTTGAGGTGGTGTCCGGATTGGATGCTGACGCGAGCGCGAATAACAAGCCATCGAAGATGCAAGGATTGAGCCGTGAACCATGCACAGGGGCGGATGGTTCGGGTACACGTATCCCGGTTTCGATTCGAAATCTCAGAGCCGAGGTCCCATCGGTCTTTGGGGATTGCTGAGGAGTCCGATAAACATGATGTTGACGATACTCTGTTGTTCTATTTTCTCCCGTTGTTACTACGGTGGACGCGATCGTAACTTTGATCGTTGGTTCAGCGTGGGTGGTGACTTAGCGATTCGGCGTTCTATTGCTCCGTTCGCCTTGCTCCTGGCGTTGTTGTTTCCGACAACGGGGCTTTCGCAAGTCGCGTTTGACGTCAATGCGATGGCTCCGGCCCGGGATGCGTCCCATTATGGATTGCTGTCGCGACTTCCAAACTCTCGGTTTGTCGAGGTGCAGTTGGAATCGTCGGCGTTATTCCAACCTGGTTCCACAGCGCGAGTTACTGAGACGATGATTCGCGTGATGAGCCGCCACGATGATGTTCTCGTCGCCGATTTCTCACCTAGAACCGAGTTGCAAACGGACGTATTTGGGTCTATGCAGATTTCGGTCGAGGAGGATCGCATGCGAGAGATGGGGATTCAAGGAGTTGCTGGGTATCCGATGGTTGGGAATGCTTCGGGATTTGCTTACCAGTCGGACTCTGGTCATCAAACGGTACACTTTGCAAAGAAGCCAGCGATGGAACCGTTGACCGCAGCAGGGACACTGGCCAGGCAACGAGGTGTCTATTTCAAAATGCATCAATCAAGCCAAACCACGCTCGAAGGAACTCGCCCTTTCCGGATCGTTTTCGAGGTTCCTGAATCGTGGCGTGCGGACTTGCTCGACGTGACGATCGATGCGGTTGGGTTGGAGTCGGCAACCGCTCGGAAAACGACGGTGCTGACGAGCCAACCGTTCGTGGTTGCGATATTCCAGGATCGCGATGACGCGGCGGCGAGAATTGCGGCGAACTACATCAAGCAACAATCGAATCTAGCGATTTACGCGAAATCGTATGCTCGCATGATCGAGCAACGCAGCTACCCCACCCCCTTTCACAAGTTGGGGGCAAAGCTCGATATCTACGAACCGGAGATCCCTCGAGGTTGGTTCGATGCGTTGGTCTATCGTTCGGGCACGGGATACCATCTGTCCAAGCTTTCTCCCTTACCGGTGGATGTACGAGTTGCGATCATGAATTACATCGATCACAAGCAACGGCTCGAGGCTCTTTCGGGATCGAAGGATCTGCTCGTTGATTCCCGATCGAATACGGCTGCGAGACCTCGAACCCCGTCGGAGATTTCTGACATCGCTCGCCGGTAAAGCGTTCGAAGAAGAGTTTTAAAGGATTGCGATTGGCAAACCAACAGGCATTGCTAGACGCGGATTTCTACGTAGTAGCCGCAGCTAAGAAGACTTGTCGTTGGGGCCGCGCAAACTACGGCTTGGGTGATGAGCGTCTTTGAACTGCTGCTGGATTTCCGCTTGCGAGACCAGCACTAAAGGCACCGCTTTTTCCAAACGCTGCATCTGGGGAGCCTGGAGATGATGATGCAGCACTCGGTCGACTTCTTCCTCGAGCATGACCAGCCAAGCGGGTATCTCTAAGCCAACCCCGGTGGGTTCCCTCATCATGAGATGGGCTTCTTGAACGAGTAACTCAAAGGCGCGGCTTTCTTCGGAGTCGTTCGATCGCAGTTGACGCATGGCTGGGCGAATCAAGGCCCTCATCCGATCGATCGTCATCGGCTTTATAAATCGTTCATTGAGTCGATCTGCGACGGTCGGCATTTTCATCGCGTAGGCTTCTTGAAGCTTGGAGAGTTTCTCCAAGTACTGATCCGCTTCGCGCGACACGCGTTCGGCGAGGGCTCGTCGCCATTGTTGTGCCGACTGTTGGCAACCATTGTGAACGAGCACTTCATGCGCCCAAAAAACGGGCTTGAGATTCCAACAGACTCGATCGTAGCGAACACGCAAACGAAGGAAGTCGAGGAGCATGTACAGCATCTCACCACGGTCGGATTGGGTGGTGGTGCTGTTGTAGTCTTTGTATTCCGTAAAATGGTCGATTACCGCTTCGAAGACGACCGCGAGCCAACGCTGGGACTCCTCGATGCTGATCGCTCCGTCTTCAATGGCTTGGAGGAGGGGTTGGATTTCATCGCTGTCTTGGTTGATGATGGCATTTTCCAGCCAATTCCCGACCCCTTGGTGCAGGATCGCCCGGACGTTGGACAATCGCAGGAAGCCTTGGGTAAAAAGCCCTTTGCCGTATTTCTGGATGAAGGTCGCGAGTTGGCTCCATGTCGCGGTTCCTTCGACGGTTTCGAGAATGCTGAGCCGAAGTGTCCTGGAGTGCGAAAGCCAGCTTCCCAGAAGAACTTCGGTCAATTGCTCGAGCATCGGGACGAGCAAGTCGCTGTCGGGCTCGGGTGGATTCAAGTCGACGATCTCGTCGAGTTCCAATCGCTTCATCGCGTTCGGATCGATCGGTAAGAACGACTCCTGAGACCGGAATCCTAGACGTTTGCGCTCGGTTGGCTTGGTCTCGGTTTGCCATTGGTACGCATTTCGAATCAATCCCCGCACGAGGGATTTGAATGCGTTTTGAAAGAGATCGTCAAACTCGGTGACTGCGCCGTGTCCCACTGGATGCTGGTGTTCCATGTGCCGAGCGGTGTCGACAATGCGGCACGCATGATGGTAGAAGCCTTGACGGGGCAACCACGTTAACAAATGGGTCAGCGTTCGGCGTCGTACTCGAGCGACCAAGATATCGCGGGGGTCGCCACCTCGTGCTAGCGATACGTACAACAGCTTTTCGTTGCGAATTGCGGAAAGGAATCGAACGAAGGATCCGTCGACGGCCTCGCGACGGGATGCCATCAAATCCCCGTAGAGTTCCACCGCGAGCAACTCGTCGCGAGGCAATGAATCCAAAAGCGATTGCATGGAGTCACGGTTGTCGCAATGGGCGAGGAGGGAACCGAGCAGCATTCGTCCTGCATCCGAGGTTTCTACGGCTGCCGATAGCACTCGTTCCATCAGGGATTCTTTGATGACCCGTTGTCGGTCATACCGTGTCATCGAATCGGTATCGGTACCGCCTCGCGCAATCGAGAACTCGCGGACTTGGTCGAGCAACGCGATCAGGCCGTTGCGATTGACCAGAGACTGCTCGGTCCATCGATGGATCGCTGAAAGGGCCTTCTTTTTCTGTTGCTGCAATTTGGGGCAATCGGGAGAAGTCTCCAGCGTCAGTGTGGACTGGGCTACCAATTTCCACATTTGCCCTACGGCCGCTAAAAATGTTAGATGTTCTCCGATCCGCTTGGACTCGGCCAATAGCTCTTCGTTGGTTCCTTCGTCCTGTTCAAAGATCGGGCCTTCGACCCCATCATCGGTGCTGTCTTCGTAGGTGACACCTTCGTATGCGGCTCCGAAGAGTTTTTCACCACCCTCGTCCTCGGAGGGCTCCGCGTCTCGGTCCTGCGAGTTGGGACCTTGCAGTTCGGACCCTGTCTCACGACGCGGAGGACGTCGTTTGGTACCTAATTGAAACTCGGGGACGAGCCAGAACGATTCGCCGTTGGCTTCGAGGTAATCGAAAAACTTTTCGACGAGGCCCCAATCTTGAACTAATTTCTCGGTATCGCTTTCTTGTCCAGCCGCATGTTCGAATAGTTTTTCCAGCCACATGCGAGCCAGGTCTGAGTAGGACGTGTTGCCGCTTTGCAGACCCACGTGGTTGGCTTGGCTCAACCAATGAACCAGCAGCGCCATGCAGCTGACGAAATCACCGCGATCGAGAAGTGCTTCGATCACCAGTGCGTAGGCCTTGGGGGAATCGAAGATCTCGGCGTGCGGTGCCCAGAACTTGAGATCCCCAGCTGCAGCTCCACCGCGATTCCACAACCGGAGCGCTCTCGCCACCAGCTGCGACGACTCCAGTGCGACCTGCGGGTCGGTCGCGTGCACGTCGCTTACCTCGTGGGCCGCGTACTTGCGCCACCAGTTGGCGATGCTGCGAAAGCGTGCTTCGGTATTTTTGCAAAGTTCATCGTCGTCGCGTGCAGCCGCCTCGCGCCACAATCGGGATAGGAGCGAGAATGTTTGCTCCATGATTTGGACGAGTTCCCCCACCCGTTCATCGAGGACCGTGGAGTCGGTGCCGATGAACCTAGGAAAATTGCCGGCGAACCCGAGGATGTTCCAGGGATCGACCAAGGCCCCGCATTCGATGCCGCGTTGGATCAAGTCAAAGATCTGCTCGGGGATCTCGGATGCCTTGGTCAGTTCCCCGCGTCGTAGAAGTTGATTTCCGATGGTGAGCAAGCAATCGATTCGGCAGAGGATTCGAGCCGAAGGGACTTGGACGTCATCCGATTCGTCTTTAGCCGCCGTCGCGTTTCCCATGCGCGCGAAAATGCGCGCCACCTGCACCCGTTCGACTTGAGCGGCTCTCAGCCGGGCGAGGGTAGTATTGAGTTCCTGCCTAGCTCCACCTAGAGGTTGACGTCGAATCGATGCTTCCTGATCCAAGCGTTCGCGATGGGTGCCCGCGATCGATTCGAGGAACTCTGCGTAGAAAGAGTCGCGGTAATTGGCGATTTGGCCGAGGAGTCCCACCAAGGTTGTGTTGGACGAGAAGGCATTGGCGCTTCCACCCGAGATGCCGGATGCCATCAGCATCGTTCCTGCTAGTACCGCGGCCGCTTCGGTGAGGACTTGGTCGTAGGGCAAATCCTTACTGTTCTTCACGCGGGAGAGCAAGGCATCGACGGTTACTTGTTGAAGGACGAATCGCCGGTAATAGCCCGACCCGTCGATCCAGTGAGGATCCCAAAGTCCAAAGTAATAGTTCGGGCGTTTGTTGACGGGGTGGTCGAAATCGTAGGCGCGCGGGTCGAGGGCGAGTTCATCGAGATGATCGGGATCGTACTGAGCATCGCGTAGGATTTGCGGGGATGTATTCCGCAGGATCTTCAGTGCGCGATCGATCAATTCATGATAGGGGCCATACGCCACGCCGACATCCTTGATGTAGAGGGGAATCGGGCGCAGCCATTCATGTGGGTATGGTTCCAGGCGTCGCCCTTCGAGGACGGCTACCGGCCGATAGCCTACATAGTCGTTGAGATTATCGATGGCACCCGACACAACGCGGTCGATCTCATTCCACGGTGGACCTTGTCGAAGCACCGCCTCGATCGCGCGCCCTAAAAACAATCCATTGAACAGCCCTTCGGGTTCTTGATGGAATAAAAGATCGCTGTGGTAGTCGAGATAATCGGGGAGCAGAGACAAGCGGACCAACTGCAGCACGTGGCTTGCTTGCTCGCTCTCTCGAAAGATGGGTTTCTCTTCGCGAAGCCGATCCAGTCGGTCTTGAAGCCACTGCTGGATGACCAACCAGGGAGGGAGACCCGCATACGGGGTAGCTTGGCCGGGCACTCCAGCGAGAACCTGCTGATAGAGGCGGTTCATGGCCCCCAGGAACTTGGCATCGGGCTTCCCTGACGAGAAGTTCAGATAGCCGAGGACTTGGCATAGGTCCTCTTCTTTTGCAGACTCTGAGATTTCGATGGTCACTGGGGCCCTCACCTGGGGAATTATTGGGCGTTATCGTAAGTCCAGGTGCCCGATCGCGGAAGTGCTTTTCGGCCCGTTATGCCCCCTATAAAAGCCACCTTTCCCCCCGTGCATGAGCATTTGCTTAAGGGAAGCATCTAGGGAATAGGTCTGGTATTGGTCGCAGGATTCGCTTGAAGGCTGTTACCAACGAAAAAAGCCGAGCGAATATGTACTCGCTCGGCTTTGGAGAATTTTATTGAGCCAGTCGTCAGCGCTGTATTCGTCAGCGCTGTGTTCGTCAGCGCTGTATTCGTCAGCGCTGTGTTGCGGTGGACGAAGGCATGCGAAACTAGTTGCCGAACGGATCGTCGCTGGCAGGAGGAGGATTGTTGTTTCCTCCGAACGGATCGTCTGCAGCAGGAGCGTCGTTTCCTGGTTTCGGAGCATCGCCCGAGAACGGATCGTCGCTAGGTGCTGGAGCCTTCTTTGCTTCCTCAGGCATTGGAACAGGTGCTCCCTTGTTCAATTCCGAGTTGTCCTTGAATGGGTCGTTGGCACCTGGGACCGGAGCGGGTGCCACGTCTGGAGCGCGAGGTGGTACAACGACCGAGCCTGAGCGGAGGGACTCGTCATAGCGCATCTTCTGCATTTCAAGGTACTTGCTTCGGGAGGCCAGCCGGGCCTTGCGACGAATGCCTTCGATCTGGCATCGGACCGCTCCTTGAACGCGCTCGAGAGACTTGCCGACATTCACGACCTTCTTGCCATCAATCTCCAATTGTGCCGCTTGTTCAAAATCGGATTGCCCGGCTTCAGGACTTCCGGAGATTGCTGCTTGGCACAAGCCACGGAAGTAGTAGGCGCGAGGATCGGCGCTTCCTGCAGCGATGACATCATTGAGGATCTGCTCGGCCTTGGTCACGTCTCCGCGGTAGTACTCATGGATCGCTCGGCCATACATCTCGTCCAGTGGGTCTTGGGCAAAGGAAGGGATAGCCGCAAATGCGGCGAGCGCGAAACCGGTCAAAGTGGTGAATCTGAATTGCATAAGTTCATTGGTCCGTAAAAACATCGGGATAGCCCTAACGATTGGGTTTTATACTACTTGCCGGCCGCTTAGTTGCAAATAAATTGCCGATTCCTGGCACATTTGCTCCTCGGCCCTGAAAGATCGCATGCCGGGGAACGAACTCTGGCAGATAACTAGGTAGGTTGAAGGGGCGGGATCGAGTTGCTAGCGGCAACGTCCGGGGGGTCACGGATTCCAGTACGGGGAGCAGGATGGTTTTGCGAGGTTTGGCGAAAGTTCTGGCAGGTTTTAGAGGGGTTTGGAGGGTCTCGGTGCGGGCGGTTTGCTTGGTCCTGCTCCTGAGCGTGGTCGCGACCGTGCCGATCCTTCAATTTGCAAGTTTAGGTTACATGTTGGAGTCGGCCAGCCGAATCTCGCGAGGGATGCCACTCCGCTCCTGTTTTCCGGGGAGTGAAACCGCTAGAAAGATGGTCCAGAGCGGTCTTTTTCTCGCCGTTTCATGGTTGCCGGTTTGGCTGGTGACCGATTGGGGGTATAGCGCCGAACTCATGGATCCAGGATCTACGTTCGCGCTTGGATTTCGGGTAGGTGCGAGGGTGCTGGCAGTTCTATGGGTCGTGTGGTCAGGGTGGGCCCTTTTCCGAGGCGGTCGCTGGTATCACTTTCTGTGGCCCTCACCGAAGCGTTTTCTGAGGACTGTCTTTCGACCCGATGCATGGCGAGAACTCGAAGATCGGTGGTGGGCTTTGGTGGTCTCGCTACGGCTTACGTATCTGATGAAACTCGGATTCTATGCGTCGATCGGCGCGTTGCTTTGGTTGCTGGTACCCGCTGTGCTGATCATTGTTGCCCTCAATGGCGGTGCTGACAGCCAAAGCAACGGCACCAATCCGGAGGGATTTCTCGGATTGATCGGGCTCATCGGTGCGATCAGCATGTGGTGGGTTCTTCAAAAACTGCCCTTCCTTCAAATCCATATGGTTAACGAAGGCAAGTTGCGAGCGATGTTGGATCGTGCAGCGATTCGGAATGCATTTCGGAGGGCGCCGTGGGCCTTTTGCATTGCGATGGTGGTTCTCGTCCTCCTTTCCATTCCGCTCTACCCACTGAGGATCGAGTCGATCCCATCCCAGCTTCGATGGGGGCTCGCTCTCTTTTTCGTTCTTTTCATGTTCCCAACCAAACTTCTGGTTGGTTGGGCGCTTCGACGGAGTCTCGCTAGGACCAAACCGGTTCATTGGTTTTGGCGTTGGATGGCTTGGGTCCCTATGGTCGGCTCGATCGCAGTCTACGTGGGATTTTTGTACCTGGCGAAGTTTACTCTTTGGGAAGGAGCCGCAAGTATCCTGCTGCAGCATGCGTTTTTGCCACCCGTTCCGTTCTATTTGCGATAAAGCAACGAATGTTTTACGGAATGGGACTTAAGTCGTTCATTCATGTTTTTCGTTTTATCGCACGAAAAGACGCTCAACGAGGTGGGTTGCAACAAGCCTGATACGGTAGAGACGCATCAGGGCATTTCGGATCAATTGGCGGATAGGCATCGTTGGAAGCGAGGATGCCTTTTGAATATCCTCTGGGCCATGCGGCCAGTCGCGAATGCGTTCGACGTAGCGTTCGACCCATGATGTTTCGTTGGGAAAGAGCGTAATTCTTTCGAGCCATCGTTCTGGGATGCCTTGCACACCATGCTGGATACCACATAAGCAACCCGCAATCGTGGCCGCAGTAGCAGTATTGCCACCCAATCGAAGAATCTGGGTGATGCAGCGTTCGTAGCTCTCGGGAACTCTCGCCCATGCGTAGATTGCGATCAATGCGCTATCGACCATGTTGCCATTGAGACCGTTCGGGTATCCGAGGCTTGCGGCAGCTTTGGTGAGTGAACAACGATCTTTAAAGAGCTTCTCGAGCATCTCTAAACGTTCGGTGATGCCTTCATCCTTCGTCGCCCTCAGCAGCATCGGAAAGATTTCTTGATTGGAAACCGCGTAGCGCGTGCGATCCATTTGCACAATCTGCGCTGCGATTGCGACGAGCATTGCTGCTTGGCAGACGTTATCATCGTGACTGGAAAGCAGGGTTGATCGTTGAACCCATCGGAGTGCGGAATCGTTGTGGCCTTGGAGGACGACGCTCAAAAGGCTAGCGCGCACCATGGGGTCGTTCCCATACGATGCGATCAAGTGATTCCTCGATTGGGTGACGGTTCGGTAGATCCATGAAGCGATCGAGCGAATCGGCTGCGATAAACGATACCATTTCAAACGTCGACGCAACGCATCGGCAAAATCGTCGACACCCGCGCGCGACCGCAATACCGATTGGATCGTCATGAGCTGAGTATGCGTACGGTGGTTCGGCCACGCCCGCGGTGGAAGTCGGAATTCTTTGGAATGTCGCAAACGTCCCAGCGCAGTTTTTCGGTCCAAGGTTCGATGGACTTGGCTAAGGGCTTCCGCAGTGGCCCCCCCCAGGAGCACCCCAGCGATGGCTTCTTCGCGGCGGGCTGTCGGAATGATGGTCGACCAAGAGATCGGAGACTCACCCGGGCTGCGTCCTTGTTCGCGCACCGAGAGCGTTGTTCCTCGTGAAGTTCGGGGGTACGATTCTGGGGGTGACATCGGAATCGGTAGTCGTCGGTTCAAATCGTGGGCGTTTGGGTGTGAGCTTATCCCGGGGCGAGTCGGATCGACGGCAGGGTCGGATCGACGCGCCCAAGTGTTTAGGGATGCCGGCACGCTTTTCCGAGAAAATCGCATTCAAGTTTGCGGGATGGATCCACTAGAACTAGCCTACGCACAATCAGTCCCGATCCCACGGAAATCCGACCAACATGTGGCCGCTATGTTGGGTTTAATGCGTCACGACTGCTACAATCGGTGCAAAGGTCAGAGGTCGATTCCCTCCCGATCCATTTCCAGTAAAGAACATCTGAGGTTGCCATGCGTTCTCAAAACTCACGACGTCGATTTTTGGTCCAAGCGATATCCGGTAGCGGCGTTGGGTTGTGGATGGCTCGCACGGCGTGGGGGAATTTCATTCCGCCAACAGCAGCGCAGACCAAAGGTCCTTTCTACCCGGTACCAGAGATCGAAAAGCAAAAGTACTTCGATGCGGATCTCACGCGTTTGGATGCCAAATCTCCGGTGGCTGATGGGGAGCAAATCGCAGTGCGAGGGGTTGTACTGGATATGGATGAGAAGCCCCTCGACCAGGTGATCGTTGAGGTGTGGCAAGCGTGCGAGACCGGGCGGTACAATCATCCGCAAGACCGCAACGATCGACCGATGGATCCTAACTTTCAGTACTGGGCACGAATGGTCACAGGTCCCGATGGGACGTTCTCGATCCGAACCATCCTGCCTGGAAAGTACCCCGGCCGGACGCCACACTTGCATTATCGAATCGCAGCACCTAATCGAAGTGAGCTCGTAACACAGATGTACTTCGAGGCGAACCAAGAGTTGAATCGCAAAGATGGCATCTATATGGATCTCAAGCCTGAGCAGCGGGCGGCGGTGACGATCGGGTTGGCAAAAAAGCCGATCGCAGAAAATGATCCCAAAAGTGAACAACTTCCAACGGGAGATTTCCGGATTGTTTTGGGGCCTCGCAGCGACTCGAAATCAACCCAGCCTATGTAGTAGGCTATGCGAGGTGGCTTAGCCATTTTCTAGAACCCATTGCGTGGCGAAACAGTTCAGTTCCGCCGCATTGGTCAGATTCAGTTTGATCTTCAGCTTCTCACGGTACGTATCGATGGTGTGGACGCTGAGAAATAGCTTTTTTGCAATGGCGCCCGTCGTGTTGCCTTGCCCGATCAACGCGAGCACTTCCAATTCGCGATCGGATAGCTTCTCTACAGGTGATTTGCCCGGTTCGGCCATTCCCCCGATATGGCTTTTGAGGATCCGGTCGGTCATCTCCGGGCTTAAATACGTCTTTCCCTCGAGCACTGTTCGAATGGCGTTGATCAATGTCTCGCGTGCAGTCTGTTTGTTGAGGTACCCCATAGCACCAGCTTGCAAGGATCTCTCGGCATACACGGCTTCGTCATACATGGAGATGACAAGCATCTTTGTCGTAGAGTTGCGTTCGCGAAGTCGTTTGATGAGATCGATCCCATGCCCGGTTTTTAGCGATATGTCGACAATCACCAAGTCCGGGCAGAGTTCACTGATACGTTGCAGCGCTGGTTCGACATCGTCGGCCTCTCCGCACACAGCGAGTCCAGGTTCGTGGGAGATTTGCGTGGCCATTCCGTCGCGCATCATAGGATGGTCGTCGACAATAAAGATCCTGGCGGTATGCGACTTGTTATTTTTGTTGTTGGGCGCGCCATTCTTCATTGTGAATTCCTCCTCGAAAGACTTTGCATGTCAACAGAGTTCCGCCGTTTTCAACAGGTGTAATACTCAATTTGCCACCGATAAGCCCAGCGCGATATCGCATCGTCTTAAGCCCCATCTGCGCCTTTGTCTTCTCTGGATCAAAGCCGCAACCGTCGTCAGCAACTTGGAGTACTAGGTGTCCGTCTTCGGCCCCCAATTCAATGAGGATATGTTCAGGGGTTGCATGTTTTAATGCATTGGTGACGGCTTCCTGTGCGATTCGATAAAGATGGATAGCGGTGCTGCTGTCGGAGATAACGATGGGGTCTTCGCATTTAAAAGCGCAGTGGACATTTTTCAGAGTGTCTGTCCTCGCAGCCAACTCTCGCAATGAGTCCATGAATCCGGTTGAGTCGAGTCGTGTGGACACCAAACCCTTTGAGATATCTCGGATTTCCTGGTGCGCCCGAGTTAAGCCGGCTAGTATCTTGCAGACAAGTTCCTTGAGCGGTTCGGCCACGCTCGCTGGAATCGATGATGCATCGCGATTCATAGTACTGAGGAGAGTTTGTGCCAGCATGCCGACGCCTGCCAATTCTTGCTGAACGCTGTCATGGAGGTCTTGCCCTATACGACGCTGTTCATCATCGGCGATGGACAAAATATCACTTTGGAGGTTCCTGCGATCGCTAATATCTCGGATGATACCTGTGAATAGTCCTAACTGGCCCACTTCACTAACCGCCAAATCGATCGGAAAGATCGAACCATCCTTCCGCATACCCATCACCTCACGACCGATACCGATGATCTTCGCTTCTCTGGTGGCGAGGTATCGCGTCAAATATTGTCCATGTTCATGGCAATACGGGGTTGGCATGAGAATGCTTACATTTTGGCCGACCAATTCGTTGGGGCCATATCCAAAAATACGCTCCGTCGCAGGATTTGCTGAGACGATGATCCCACGTTGATCAATGGTGATGATCGCATCGGAGGCAGTGCTAAGAATCGCTCGCAATTGCGCTTCCCGTGCCCTCAATGCATCTTCTGCGCATTGGGTCTCGTTGGTTTTTGGAGCATCGTCGCTGCGATCTGACGGGGAGAGTAAGGAATCATCTGGGCGCATGGGGTGCTCTGGGTGCTCTGCCAAAGTCTGGAGTCAGGGTGGTTTCCATGCGGTTGGTTCGCTCGCATGAACTCGCTCGCATCAAAAGGATTAGTCCTTGAACGATAACGCTCTCTACCGGAACAGCTTTGGCGCGAATTCCCTAAGATATTCGCGCCAGACGATCCACGTGTGGGCGCCGTCCCGTTCAGTATACTCGACATCGAATTGATGACGGCGGAACATATCCACGGTCGGTTGCGATGTTTTCACGAGAAAATCGTCTTTGCCAGTGGCGAACCAGAAAACCTTGAGATCTTTCTTGAGTCCGGTGTCGTCGAGGATCCGAAAGGTAACGCGACCCTCGGCCACTTCGGGGGAAACAACCCACGGTCCTTGTTGGAACTACGCATGGCTCGATGCAGTGAGACTGAAGAACAGTGCGATTCCGCCTAGGATCCCAAGTTAAGGTGCGAGTAAGCTATTGAAGAGTTGCATGTCATCCACGCTGAATAAAGATTGATGTAGCGATTCGTACCGACCTTTTAGCCGCCGATGAACAACCAAGCGGCAATGATCGCAAAATGCCTGCGATGTCTTAGTTTGCCAACGGGGTTCTCGGGAAGTGATTCACGCCTGGGAATGTGGCGATAACCGATCGCCCAATCCATTCCATCGCGTGCGTCCACATCATGTTCTCATCGGCGAATACCAACTGCGGTATAGCAGGCATCACGTGCCACTCGCCTGCAACAATCTCTTCTTCGAGTTGCGATTTGCTCCATGTCGCATGTCCAATAAACCAACGTAGATGCTCCGGAGTGAGCGTCGCCAACTTCTTCAACGTGTCGACTTGCGCGGACATATAAACGCCGTGATCATTGCCCCCCTCAGCGAGCGCCGAATCGTTGTGCAGCGCGACAATGGGGCCATTCTGAGGTCCACCGAAATTGAAGTGGAACGGCGGCAATTGAGTTAAGTCGGTTCCTTGGAACTCTTGGCTGCCCAGCAACGCGCCCAGGACCGGTTTGGGATCGATCGCCATCGGCCGATTCAGCATGATGCCTACGGTCGAATCATCGCTATGCTCAACAATCAAGCAGACGGCGTTGGCGAAAAGAGGATCGGTCACCGACGGAGCGGCCGCCAAAATGCAGCCCGCCAATGAAACCCGTTCGGAGACTTCACTTTGATTTGGTTTGGAATGAATCCTGCTCATATCGGCAAAACCCGTAAAGAATGACTCGCGACAACACTCAAATTGACAGCCAGCGCCTGTCACGAAATTCCAATAGTGCAATTGCCGTGCCAATGGAATAGACGTTCGTCGGGCCGACAAGGTTCGCGTTTCGCTGTAACTCGGTTGTCTTCACTCGTTTTTTGAAGTCTTGACGGGATTACGACGCTTGGGCCATTTGAGCCAAACCAGTACGCCTGCAATGGCCACGGCCGTGATGAGGACCCATGTCCACTCGGTTCGCTTGCCGATCTCCTCCGCGATCGGTTTGGCGATTTGGCTGCTCGCGACTTCGGCCACTTGGATCGCACCGTCCAGGAAGGGTTCGGGGTTGGCGACGAAGGCGGCCAGCGTGGTTCCGGTGAGCAGGGCGAGTTTGTTTCGCCAAACGAAGTCCATAGCGCGATCCCCGTACTTGCCAAGGATCGCCAACACATCGGTATTGGTGGCGAGTGAGCGAGTGCTCGGGTCTTCAGCGAGGATCGCCAGGCGGCGTCCTCCTTGCGCGGTCAATTGATTCAATGCGGCCACCGATGGCTTTCCCGATTGCGCTAAAACTTTCTCGGCGATGGTTCCGTGACGCATCAGCGATACTCCAGCATCATCCCCCAGGTTCGCGATGAGACTTCGCCGAGCTGGGTTCTGAACCGCCCAAATTGCGTCGTCACCGTGGCGCGCCAGCATGCGAGCAACCACGACCGACTCTTCACCCGCTTCCTCCATCAACGTCACTGCCCGCGGTCCAACGCGAGTGATTGCTTCGCTCCCTTCTGTCCCGAGTTTCGCCAGCAAAGGCTGCACCCGTGTCGCCAAACGGTCCGCGCCTTCCTCAGCGACTTCTTTGGTGAACTTCTTTGAAATCTGTTCGACCAGTTCGCGAGCCACCGACAATTTGCCTTGGCCATAGACCGGTGCTGCAGAAATAGAGATGCCCATCCATACCGTGATGATCGCTACAGG
>CAIYZV010000411.1 GCA_903930765.1 uncultured Pirellula sp. | reverse complement strand
GCCTCGATTCTTATCGCCTTGAACCGGCCGCTAGCGCGTCGCCGCTCACGACTTCAACATTCAAAACGTCAACATACTGAACGTACTTAACATACTGAACATACTGCTGGCGATGTTATGCCAGATCGGTGCAGCCATGGCTAACGAGCTACCATATAGACAGCCAATGCACCATTCGATTTAGCGAGATCGTACACGCGAAGGGCATCCCCGGCGGAGATGGAATCTTCGGGATCCACGACGATAGGAACGTCGGGTCGAACACGGATCACCGCCCGAAGGCGCGAGCTGAGTTCCTGCAATGATGCGATCGGCGTATCGTTGAATCGATATTGCAATCCACCGATCCCTTCGGGGCGGGTGATTTTAATCACGCAATCGCTGACGTCGCTTTCACTCGGCTTGGGAGGCTCCTCCGATGTCCCACCCGCCTGCGACTCGGATTCCGCTGAGACTGCGCTCGGTAGTAGTTTTTCCAAGCGTTGGAATGACGCTGTGGTCAAGAAAAAGACCAACAGCAAGAAGACGACGTCGATCATGGGAGTCATCATGCTGTCGAGGCTCGTACGGCTCCCTTGGCTTGCGAATCGCGTCTTCATGCTCCCTCCCCTTCGTACACAGCAAAGACGATGTCGGAGTTTCCGGAGAGAGCGCACTCCTTGAGGAGTTTGGCCAAGGCGCCGTAGGGAACATTGCGGTCGGTCCGAATTCGAATCCGAATCGGTCCGCCTCCTTCCGCCTGCATCCTCGTCAGAATGACCGATCGGACTTGGGGTAAGGAAACCTCGGCGCCGTTGACTTGATAGCTGCCATCTTTGGGGACTTGGACAGTTACCGTCGGCCGGTCGGAAAAATCGGCGATTCCCGCCGTAGCCGAGGGAAGATCCAGCGGCAAAAAGTTCTCTTGCTTGGCTAGGTGGCTGCTGACTAGGAAAAAGATAATCAGCAGGAACGTGACGTCGATCATCGGCGTCATGTTGATGGAAACGCTGGTTGTACCTCGGTAATTTGGGAGCCGCATGCCCCGATTCTATCCGAGGGAGCCGTTTCATTGCATCCTCGGGGCAAATTGGGACCGAGCCAAGGGAAAAGTTTTCGGGGCGGCTGGAAAGGTTTTCGGGTTAGCCAAGATCCTCCTGCTCAACCACGACGAACTAAGGCCCGAGATACTCCTTTATACGGCTGGAGTGGTAGCGTAGCTTCCCGCGGGGGATTAGACTCTTGCGTCAGTGTTTTTGTTCGTTTAGACCCACACACCTATTTTTAGCTTTTTAGTATCGTTGCCTATGACTACTTCAGACACATCGGGACCCATCGTCCCCAATGCCCATCGGCTTTTATGGGCAGGCTTCATGGCGATCTTGGCCGCCGGAGTTGGTTTTGCGATTCGGGGTGGCATTTTGGACAACTGGGCCAGCGAGTTCAGTTTCAATGCACAACAACTTGGTTCAATCACCGGAGCCGGACTCTCTGGGTTCTGTTTTGGGATCATCATCGGTGGCGTGATCGTCGATAAGATCGGGTACGGCAAGCTCGTTGTCCTCGCTCTCGTCGGACACATTCTCTCGGCGCTCGTAACTTTCTCCGCCGGGCCAAGCAACGCATACACGATGCTGTTCTGGGGAAGCTTTATTTTTGCATATGCCAACGGAACCCTAGAAGCAGTCGCCAACCCGTTGGTTGCAACTATCTTCCCGAACAACCGCACGCACTACCTCAATATCCTGCACGCCAGTTGGCCAGCAGGTTTGGTCATCGGTTCGGCTCTCGGCTGGGTCCTCGACGACCAATTGAAATGGGCTTGGCAATATCAGTTGGCACTTTATCTGTTGCCAACCGCCCTCTATGCAATCATGTTTTTCGGTCAGAGCTTCCCCAAATCAGAAGCAGCCGCGTCGGGAACCAGTTTTGCAGACATGTACAAGTCGGTCGGTTTGCTCGGCTCACTGGTTGCCTGCTACCTCCTCTCGTTGTTCTTCGGCGACATCCTCAAGGGATTCTTTCCTGACTATGCCAATTTGATTGGATACGCCATCGGTGGAGCCTTGCTGATCGCCTCAGGCTTGATCACTAACTTCTCAATGGGTTCACTCGTACTTTTCGTTTTATTCGTGACCCACGCACTCGTCGGCTCGGTGGAACTTGGTACCGACTCGTGGATTCAGAACATCACCGGGAACCTATTCACCTCTGAACAAGGCAAGTACCTGTTCCTGTGGACATCGGCCATCATGTTTGGTCTCCGATTCTGTGCACACTGGATCGAAAACACCTTGAAACTCAAGCCAATCGCTCTGCTCCTCGCTTGCTCGGTGATCGCTTGCATCGGTCTGAATCTCGCCAGCGGCATGCAGACCTTTGGAATGGCACTGATCGCTCTCGGCATCTACGCTGTTGGCAAGACCTTCTTCTGGCCGACTATGTTGGCGGTTGTTGGTGACCGCTATCCAAAATCTGGTGCTGTCGCCATGTCGATCATGGGTGGGGTTGGAATGCTTTCCGCCGGTTTGATCGGTGGTCCTGGTCTCGGATACTGCAAAGACCGCTTTGCGGGCGAAGAACTCCGAAGAACGGATGCCTCGCTTGCGGAGAAGTACAAGGCTGAAACGCCGAGTACGTTCTTGAACATTCCTGCGACCGAAGTGTTCGGCCTCAACGGAAAGGCTACCGAGGATGCCCGTAAGGTCAGTAAGGATGCTCGTACCGCCGAACAACAGAGCTTGGTAACTGCCAGCGAAACCGGTGACCGAACTACGTTGCGAGTCGATTCGTTCATCCCGGCCACCATGGCTCTGATCTATCTCGGACTGATGCTTTACTACAAGAGCATCGGCGGTTACCGACCTCTTCGAATCGATGAAGAACAAGTCTAAACATCAGCGATTCTGCGATCTGCGAACGCCTTGCACTTCGTAGACTCGAATCCGTTGCTATACTCGACGCGAGGCGACCTTTCCTTGGTTGCCTCGCGTTTTTTATTTGTAGCCGTTCGATGCACTCCGACTTGAATCTTCTCAAAACCTGGGGATGGTCTCACCATCACATATCCCCTCCCATCGCGGCATATGTTCATATCCCGTTCTGCCGCCATCGTTGCGGCTATTGCAATTTCTCACTCCTCGCAAACCGCGATGACCTTTTCGAGCGATTCCTCAATGGACTCGCAACGGAACTGAGCGAACTGCAAGAGCCACGCCCTGTGCAGACACTTTTTCTCGGCGGTGGCACTCCGTCGATTCTCCCCCCGCCTCTTATGCAGCAACTTCTCGCGCTGCTCCGCCATTGGTTGCCACTGTCAAACGGTGGTGAGTGGTCTATCGAAGCCAACCCGCTCGATATCCGTGCCGACTCACTCCACCTCTGGAAGGATCTCGGGATCAACCGCATCAGCATCGGCGGCCAGTCCTTCGATCCCGCAAAACTGAAGCGACTCGAGCGCGACCATTCCCCGGACGAACTCGATCGCGCGATCGAAGCTGCTCAATCGGTGATGGACTCGGTATCGCTCGATCTGATCTTTGCCGCTCCTGATGAAACCCTCGCAACGTGGCATAGCGATCTACTACGGGCCATCCATAGCGGTGTGAACCATCTCTCCACCTATGGCTTGACCTACGAAAAAGGAGCACGCTTTTGGGGAGAACGAGAACGCCAAATCATTAAGCCTGTCGACGAGGATACGGAACTGGAGATGTACCTTGATGCGATCGACACCCTGTCGAGCCATGGGTTCGAGCATTATGAAATCTCGAATTTCGCCAAGCCGGATCAGGCTTGCCGTCACAACCAAGCGTACTGGCGCGGAGATTCGTGGTGGGCATTCGGTCCGAGCGCAGCCAGATACGTTGGTGGCGTTCGGAGTGTGAACCACCGCGGTACACTCGAGTACCTCCGCCGGCTCGAAACGGGTTGCTCACCCGTCATCGAACGCGAAGAACTAACTCTGGACCAACAATGGAGAGAACGCTTTGTGTTCGGCATGCGCCAGCTCCGCGGCGTTCCGTGGCAATTATGGCAATCGCATGTCCCGGCGAATGTCCGTGAATCGATCAATCAGAAAATCGCTGAGCATATCGAGCACGGCTGGATGCATGAGATCGAAGATCATGTACGATTGACCCGCAAAGGGCTCGTCGTCAGCGACAGCCTATGGTCTGAATACCTCGACTGAATAGCCGCTATCCATTATCGACTCCCCCCGTACCGCAATCCGTCCTAATATGCCGGCCTTGGAAACCACCACTCATGAACCGACAGCCCACGTTTGGTGCGACGTGGGTGGAACCTTTACCGATTGCTTTGTCGTCACCAGCGACGGTGACGTACGACGGACCAAAGTCTTATCTCACGGACGAGTTCCAGGCCGTATCGCTCATTGGATTGGTGAGTACCAATTCAACGATCCTCTGCGACGCGCGGACCCGGCCGACTTTTGGACTGGATGCTCTATGCGGTGGGTCGATCGGAACGGCATCACCCTTGGAACCACACACTGCCTCCGTTTCGATGCAACCGATGCCACGCTAACGTTCCAATCGGATCCGAACGCACCCTTCGATCCCACCTCGCATCCCGAAGTCGCCGGGTACGAACTTTGCCCGGAGCTCGAAGCACCTATCTTGGCCGCAAGACTCCTATTGGGGATCCCGTTGAACCAGCCCCTGCCTCGGCTTGATATGCGATTGGGTACCACACGGGCTACCAATGCATTGCTTACTCGCACCGGTGCCCGAACCGCTTTCGTGACGACCCGCGGATTCGCCGACTTATTGGCCATCGCATACCAAGAACGCCCCGAACTCTTTGCGATCCGTGTTGTCAAACGAGAACCGCTCTACGAAACCGTCGTAGAAATTCACGAACGGCTCGACGCGCATGGGAATGTTTTGCAAGAGATCGATGTTGCCGATTCGAAAACGCGTTTGCAACAGCTCTACGATCAAGGCATCCGTTCGCTCGCCATCTGCTTGCTCCATTCCTACCGCAACCCAGTCCATGAAAAAATCATCGCCGGCATCGCCGAAGAAATCGGTTTCGATTGCATCAGCGCCAGCAGCGAAATCGCACCGGTGATCAAGGCGGTTGCACGCGGTGAAACGGCAGTCGTCGACGCATACCTGACCCCGATCGTCAGAGATTATTTGAGCCGGGTACAAAGCCAACTCAGTTCCAACTCCACCGCACAACTGCGCATCATGACCAGCAGCGGAGGACTCATCAGCAGCAGCGAAGCATGCGGCAGGCAGTTGGTCCTCTCCGGTCCAGCCGGTGGTGCAGTCGCGTTGCAATCGATTGCAGATGGCTTTCACCAGCCCAAGCTGATCGGGCTCGACATGGGGGGGACGTCGACCGATGTTTGCCGTATCGATGGCCGACTCCAAATCGAACACGAAACGATCAAGGCTGGCGTTCGGATGATGGTCCCCACCCTAGCAATACAAACGGTTGCTGCCGGTGGAGGGAGTATCTGTTGGTTCGATGGGGTCCAGTTACGGGTTGGTCCGCAAAGCGCCGGCTCCAACCCCGGTCCCGCCTGCTATGGACGAGGTGGCCCGCTTACAATTACCGATCTGAATCTTCTCCAAGGCCGTATCGATCCTTCTCGATTCCCCATCCCATTAACACCCGAAGCATCGCAAAAACGCGTTGAAGAACTGCTTTCGCAAATCGCCCATGTCTCTATCTTCAAGTCCATGGACACCCACGGCTTGATCGCAGGGCTGCGTCGCATCGCGAACGAACAGATGGCCTCCGCAGTCCGAGCAATCTCCATCGAACAAGGA
The DNA here is from genome assembly GCA_903930765.1 of uncultured Pirellula sp. GTDB lineage: Bacteria > Planctomycetota > Planctomycetia > Pirellulales > Pirellulaceae > JBKCUI01. The sequence goes on along the minus strand of CAIYZV010000411.1, from coordinate 3,577 downwards.
GCAGATCCTCGCGAACATGCGCTCGCAGGATTCGGCGGTGCTGCCGGCCAACATATCTGCGAGATCGCGGAACTGCTCGGCATGGACAAAATCATCGACCATCCCGATGCCGGCCTGCTCAGCGCCCTAGGCATCGGACTTGCCAAAATCCAACGTCGAAAAAACAGTTCCATCTATCGAAGTATCCACAATCTCGATGTGGCAGAAATCCACGCGATCCACCAGCGACTTCGAACCGTCGTTGCATCGGAACTCGCCAGCGAAGGTTTGGCAAGCACTGAGATTCAATGGTGGTCTGAAGTGGAGTTACGCTATGTGGGCACAGAAGGAACATTGTTGATTCCGTGGAATATGCAAACCCTAGATTCGCAAGAGACGTTCGCCGCGTGGACCGATGCCTTTGAAGCGGCTCATGAACAGCGGTTCGGATACAAACGGGCCAGCCGAGCGCTGGAATTGGTCAGTCTTTGGATCGAAGGCTCCTCCGCTGGCCGGCAACTTGCAGATATCCCTACCACGAATGCCAACACGACGCAAACAAATCCAAGCGGTCACCGATCATCTGCAGAGAGCCGTATGGTTTCCAAGGAGCACTGGCACCCCATCGCAAAGCTGGATCGATCGGCTTGTAAACCTGGCGCGACAATACTTGGTCCAGCCCTTATTCAGTCCAATGGCTCCACTACGATCATCGACGCGGGTTGGCGTGGCTCGGTGGAACTCGATGGTACTTTGATCCTATCAAAAGAATCACAAACGGTAGGACTAGGAAGAACTCTTGATGCCCAATCGCAACGAAACGAAATTTTACCGGGCGATGCCGTTATCGAGATCGATCCGGTACTCCGCGAAGTCCTCGCGCAGCGCATTGCAGCGATCGCGGACCAAATGGGGATCGTGCTCGAACAAACAGCGATCAGTGTGAATGTCAAACAACGCCGCGACTTCAGCTGCGCCGTCTTCGATGCCAACGGAGAATTGATTGCCAACGCACCCCATGTCCCAGTCCACTTGGGTGCGATGAGCCGAACCGTCAAGGAAATGGTTATCGAATTTCCCGACATGAAGCCCGGGGACTGCTTCGTCACCAACGATCCCTATCGGGGCGGATCGCATTTGCCTGACGTCACTGTCGTCACTCCGGTATTTGCTGGCGATTCCGATTTGTGCAAGGCTGATTTCTTCGTCGCTTCTCGCGCACACCATGCGGAGATTGGGGGTATTGCTCCTGGTTCGATGGCTCCCACGTCCACGCGACTCGGTGAGGAAGGGGTGATCCTACCGCCCATGAGGTTGCTCGATGGCGGTATCGATCGATCCCAGGACGTAGAACACTTGCTGCGCAGTGCAACCTATTCGTCGCGCAATGTTACCGAAAACATGGCGGACCTCGCGGCCCAACAAGCTGCCAACATGCGAGGTGCCGTGGCCATGAAGGAACTCGCTAGCGAGATTGGATGCCTTCGTTTGCAATGCTACCTCGAATCGATTCTTGCAGCAGCAGAAACCAAAACCCGCCTTTGGATTCAAACGCTCGCCGATCGCGAGTACCGTTGGTCGGACGCCATGGATGACGGAACCGTGATCGCCGTTTCGATCCGCAAAGAACACGATGGTCCGCGCGAGCAATTGAAAATCGACTTCACTGGCACAGGCCCCGAGAGCCGAGGGAACTTGAACGCGAACCCTGGAATTGTGACCGCCGCAGTGATGTATGTCGTACGGTGTGCGATCGCCGATACGATGCCACTCAATTCAGGCGTCCTGCGCGCCATGGAACTCAATATTCCTCCAGGGATTTTGAATCCACGGACTTCAGGCCCCGTTGAGGATTGGCCTGCGGTGGCTGGCGGGAATGTCGAGACCAGCCAACGCGTCGTCGATTGCTTGCTCGGTGCACTCGAACTCGCGGCCGCCAGCCAAGGCACAATGAACAACTTTTTGTTTGGGAACAGCAAGTTTGGTTATTACGAAACCATCGGGGGTGGAACTGGAGGCGCACCACAAGGTCCCGGTGCCGACGCGGTTCATTCCCACATGACAAATACTCGATTGACCGATGTCGAAATCCTCGAACGTCGCTATCCCGTGCGATTGATGGAGTTCTCCATTCGCCGCGGAAGTGGCGGTCTCGGTGCGCATCGTGGCGGCGATGGAATGATCCGCGAACTGCTCGCGCTCGAACCGCTCGATGTTTCCCTCGTCACCAGCCGGCGAGGAACCAAGGCACCTTTCGGTTTGCATGGAGGGAACAACGGGGCACTCGGTGAGAACTGGTGGATCCATGCAACAGGTGATCAGGCACCCAGTCACGCAGAACGTCTTGAGGGCTCGTGCCAAATCCATATCCAAGCGGGCGATCGTATTCGGATCATGACTCCCGGTGGAGGCGGGTATGGCCTCCCGAATAATTAGCAACAGTACAAGGTCCACCCAACCCCAATTTGCTCGACATGAAACAATGCCATTATCTCTACGCGACCATCGCTAGCGTCATTTCGAGGGCGACGTTGCAACAGGATTGCGACGATACACAGCGTTATTTGGCCAACATACTCGGTACTCCGACCAGCGCGCATCGGGCACCGGATAATCGGTGCTGATGAATTGAGCCCCACTCGCGAAGGCTTTGTCTCGCATCGTGGTATCGTTGGACCGGGATTGCCTGGTATCGGTATCCGCCCGCGTTCGGACCAAAAAACCTTGTTGCACGCATCGCTGTATTTTTTCAAAATCACCGATGGGATCATTGAGCTTCATCCAAGCTGCCGCCGGGTGCGATTCATCGACGGAAACAAACATCATGCGATCGCGAAGCGTCTCGCTTTTCTGTAAGTAACGTTGCCGCACGCTGTCGGTATTATCAAGGGCGAACATCAAGCGGCCGCGAACCTCATCGAGTTTCGGCCAACCCCGATTCACGATCGCATCGCGCAATGTTTCGGATTCGCCTCGTATCCAGTCCGGTGTAATCAACTGCTGCGCGGGAACCGTGTCTCGAATCTCTTGATCGAGTTGCTCGAGCATGGCTTCATCAAACGGGAGGGGCTTGACCCCGGATGGCCCTGTCGCCGATTCCTTGAGCTCCAACAAAATCAGAATGGGTAAGTGATCGGGATTCGCCGCGGACCAACGAACCACTTCCTCCAGTCCTGCCTTCAAGGTTGGAACAGTCGTTGCGTAATCAAACCCCGGTGCATGAATCACCTTGATTCCAGGCTGTGTCATCACCTTTTGAAAGTCGAAAGGCATTCGTGGATCCTCCTCGGTGACGCGGGCCAATTGCTTGCCAATAGGCTTGCTATAAAGCCCCCCTTCTGGATCTGCATAGAGATCGAGTTCGATTTGCCGTATGCCGTGTTCCGAGAATTGTTGCGTCAGGGGAGCATGCGAATAGTCGATAGCTTGGGCGACCTGACGACCTGTCAAGGAGATCAGTTCGAGGATCTTTGCTTCTGGAGCTAAGTGGTACGAATTGTGAGTCCCGATGACCTGGATCTGGTTCCACCGCAACGACGCCGACTCTGCGTCGAAGTCACTGGCCCTGGCTGCTGGCACGAATACTATCAATCCCAGT
>CAIYZV010000410.1 GCA_903930765.1 uncultured Pirellula sp. | reverse complement strand
GGAACTAACATCGGCGGAACTAACATCGGCTTCACGACCTGGCTTTTCCAAAGCCAGTGGATCTGACTCTAGGGTTGGATCTTGGGAAACTGCGGAGTCGATCACGCGGATCAGCGTAAAGTCGGTGGTTCCTCCGCCGATATCGCACACGAGAATGCTTTGACCTGATTGCAGGATCTGCATCCAATCCGACGGGTGACGATCGAGCCAAGCATAAAAAGCAGCCTGGGGTTCCTCGATCAAGATTACATGGTTGAGGCCGGCTCGCTTGGCAGCCTCTAACGTCAATTGCCTGGCGACTTCATCAAAAGAAGCGGGAAGGGTCACGACCACTTCTTGCTCGCTGAGCGGGTCGTGCGGATGGTCTCTATCCCATGCACGCCTCAAATGTTCTAGATACCGGCGACTTACCTCGACCGGAGAAAGTCGTTGCACGTCTTCGTCGCCTTGCCAGGGAAGCAAATCGCTCGAGCGATCGACTAGGGTGTGGCAAAGCCAGCTTTTGGCGGAGCCAATCCCACGGTCGGGGACCTGCAACGTCCTTTCGCGGGCCAATGTGCCCACAACACCACATTCCTTCTCGGGCTCGCCGAACCGTAGTCGCTTGTCGACCGAGTTGCGTTCTTGGTCGGTCAATTCGTAGTGAAACGAGGGGAGCGTTTCCATTCGAGCCGAGGCGCCAAAGTCCACGAGTTGCTCAATCTTGAAAACCTCGACACGACGCGATTCTTTGCGAGTATCCACATAAGCCATCGCGCAGTTGGTCGTGCCAAGGTCGATCCCTACGACGAAATGGCTCTGCTGTTTCTCAAAAGCAGCTTCGAGTTCCGAATTGCTTTCCTTTGTCCTTTTTCCGGTTACCCTTTCTGACATCGAACCTATTCCTCCTTAAGCACATTGGGACGCTTTTCGCCCAGCACTGTTGATTGAAGGCTATCCGCGAATGGTAGGAGATCGCGGAGAGGAATTGGCCCCAGGAATGCATCTGATTCGAGATCGCCCAGGAATACGTGAAGGTCTGGCGCAAATTCGTAGAGGAACTGCCGGCAGACACCGCACGGGCTGACCCTCGTTGGGGAGACAATGTAAATCGTTTTCCAAGATCGGGAACCGTTTGCGATGGCTTGGGATCCTGCGACACGTTCCGCGCATAACGTCACCGAATACGATGCGGATTCAATGTTGCAACCCGAGTACTTATTGCCGAACTCATCCACGAGGATGCAACCTACGGCAAAGCGGCTGTAGGGATTGTAAGCCCGCTTGGCAGCTTGCCGGGCCAGTTCCATATTCACGGATAGTTCTTTGCGATCCGATGATGAATTTGCCAATCCTTCGATTCCCAAGTTGGTTCTCCCCGATGATGCAGCAATGGATCCTCAAATGAAGATACCGGCAAGACAGGCTGTCATGTAGCATGCCAGCAGCCCACCGATCATGGCTCTTACCCCGAGCTTTACGAGCGTATCGCGTCGGTCGGGAGCCAATGGTCCGAGCCCCCCGATTTGGATTCCAATGGACCCGATGTTCGCGAAACCGCAGAGCGCATAGGTCAAAATAGTCTTGGTGCGTTCCGAGACTTCCGCGATCGCGGGGTTGTTTGTAGGATCCATTTGCGTATACGAGATGAACTCATTGCTGACGATGCGTGTACCGAGGATCTCGCCAGCAACCCAGCAGTCTTTCCATTCGATCCCCATCAACCAAGCAAACGGCGAAGAAGCGATGCCGATGATCTGCGTGAATGTGATTCGATGAGATTTACCAACGATGAGATTGGATAGGTTTTCCGTGAGGAGTCCCAGTAGATTATCGAGCATGTAAATCAACCCGAGGAATGCGATGAGCATCGCACCGACATTCAGCGCTAGTTTCAGACCATCGCTCGCGCCGCGGGCAGCAGCATCGATCAAGTTGGTGGCTTCCATCGGCGGTGTCATTTCGACCTTGCCCAAGGTGAGTGGTTTCTCAACCTCAGGTTGCATGATTTTGGCGATTACCAAGGCTGCCGGTGCGGACATCAGGCTTGCTGATAGCAAATGCACAGGATCGATCCCCATGCCGACGTATGCGGCCATGACCCCACCTGCGATCGTCGCGAATCCTCCGACCATTACCGCCATCAGTTCTGATTGCGTCATGCTGTTCAGGTAGGGACGGACCAGCAATGGGGCTTCGGTTTGGCCGACGAAGATGTTACCCGCAGCGGACAGTGTTTCGGCCCCTGATGTTCCGAGCGTTTTCTGCATGGCTCTCGATATCGCGCCCACGACCAACTGCATCGCGCCAACGTAGTAGAGTACGGACATCAACGAGGAAAAAAAGATGATCGTCGGGAGTACTTTGAAGGCAACGAAATGGACTTTGAATGCCGGCGAAAGGTCCTTTTCCATCTGAACCATGCCGTTTCCAAAGACGAATCCGGCCCCTTGGTCGACGCAATCGAGCAATCCCGTAAAAACATTCCCGATGGCGGCAAAGACGGTATGGCCCGCTGGAACCCTCAGTACTAATAACGCAAATCCGACTTGCATCAGCAGACCGCCGATGACGACCCGCCACGGGAAACGGTTCCTGTTCGAGCTCAATCCCCACGCGATGAGGATCATTACCAATAACCCTAGGATCGGGATGATTCGTTCCATAACGCCACCTGTATATTTATGATTAGATCTCAATTCCAGCGCAGGCAGATGCTGGCTCTTACCGCAATCGCAGGAGTCTAACAGTTCAAAAACGCTTGAAAAGTGATCGGTGGCGTCTTTTCCTGCGGATCGCGTTTTCCTATCCGTCCCAGCGAGAGGGGGCCTAAGCGAGTTTCTGTAGGACTTCGATGCCTCGGTCCAACGTTTCATCGCTGGCTGCAAAGGAAATCCGGAAATGGGTGTCCTTGCGGGAGAAAATATTGCCGGGGATGATTAGCAATTCGTTGGCGATCGCACGAGCGACGAACTCGGTTGCATTCCCCGAGGGTACCTTTGGAAATATATAGAAGGCTCCTCCGGGTTCGCGAAACTCATAATAACCCTTGAGCCCCGCGACGATGCGATTTCTTTTTTGCTCATAATTCTTGTAGTGCTCCGACATGTCGTAGTCCATGGCTGCCAACGATGCATGCTGAAGCGGAGTGGGTGCACACACAAAGGTGTATTGCTGCAATTTGATCATGGTTTGGATGATCTCCTTGGGGCCATGAACATAGCCCAACCGCCAGCCGGTCATCGCGTAACTTTTTGAGAAGCCATCGATTACGATTGTTTGCGGATTGAACTCCGCGGGGGATCGCATCGGAGAACCGAAATGGAACTGGCTGTAGATCTCGTCGGAGACCAGCGCGATTCCTTTCTCTTGGCACAACTCAGCGATGCCTCGGATTTCGTCCAAACTCGCAGCGACTCCGGTAGGATTGCATGGGTTGTTGAATAGTACCAGTTTGGTCCTTGGGGTGATCGCATCGCGGAGTCGATCCATGTCGATTTGGAAATCGGGATAGGTATCGATGATCACTGGCACTCCGCCAACCAATTGGATCAGCGGGACGTACATGACGAAGTACGGATCGAACACGATCACTTCATCACCAGGATTTACCAAGGAGAGCATCGTTAAAACGATACCGCCGCTGGTGCCTGAACAAATGAACACTTCGCGATCATCATGTTGGTACTGTTGATCGATCTCGTGCTGCATTCGCTGAACCAGCGGCGCGATTCCTTGCGTTGGGCTGTAAGCGTTCTTGCCTGATTGAATCGCGTTGCACGCTGCGTCGCGAATGGGAGCCGGCACGTCGTAGTCGGGTTGGCCGATCGATAGATTGATCGGATTTTTCATCGTCGCTGCCAAGGCAAACACCTTGCGGATACCGCTGGAATCAAACGCCATGGCTTTGTTGGAAAGCCAAGAATGAACATTGCTAGTGGACATAAGTAGGAATCGATGAAGGGATAAAGAAAAATAGAAGGCTGAATACTTGGAAAGCGAAGTTATTCATTGGCATGGACATCGCGGATAGTGTTACTTGATTTTCGCCGCGATCGACTGAAAGGTTTTTCGGACGTCCGAATCGTCTGCATTGGGAAAGTTGGCTCTTTGGACCATAAGGATGTAAGCCCGGCCGGCCACCGGGTCGATCCAGGCCTGTGTCCCATAAGCCCCTCCATGACCATAGGTCCCTGCGGATAGCATCGCGGTTGCTCCTTGTGGTTTCACCACGACGCAAACACCCACGCCCCAAGCGTTACCCTGGGTGAAGCCTGTGGTCAAATCGCCCGTGCTTGGGGTGCGTAATCGGGTTGCTGCCGCTTTGGACAAGATCACCTTGCCGTGGATTGTTCCATCGCCGAGCAGCATTTGGCTAAATTTTGCGTAATCCACTGCCGTGGAAAACAAGCCTCCGTTGGCAGCTGGGAAGCGTTCGCGATCTGTCGGTTGTTTCCCAGCGAGCAAGAAGATTGGAGCGGCCACCAAGTCGCCTTGTTCGTTCTTCGTATAACTGACGGCTAACCGTTTGGCTTGATCGTCCGTCAAGTAAAACCCAGTGTCCTTCATACCGAGTGGTTCAAAAAGGAACTTCCGGGCATACTCATCGAAGCTCAGGCCGCTGAGGACTTCGACGATGCGAGCTGCGGTATTGATACTGGTTTGACTGTATTGCCATTTGGTGCCAGGTGCGAAATGGAGAGGGCCTGCTTTGGCGTATTGCGAGGACGCTTCGGCCAGCGTCTTGGAGGAATAAGGTTCGCCTAGCTCCCGCATGCCCGATGTGTGATTGAGGAGTTGGGCGATCGTGATCGAAGCTCTCTGGCCAGTCTCATCTTTGAGTTCCGACATTTCAGGTAGGAACCGATCGATAGGATCCTCAAGCGATAATTTCCCTTGGTCGACCAACTGCATCACGCAAACCCCCGTCACCGGCTTGGACATCGATGCAATCCAAAAAATGGAATCCGCAAGCATCGGTTCGGATTCGGGATGTACCGCAGATCCTAGCTTCGCGTTGCCGACAGCGCCCAAATGCAGCACCCGGTCTTTTTCAACGACTACAGCGACCGCCCCCGCAATGTCTTGCTTGGCAATAAATCCTTCGAGTGCTCGATGGATTTCTTGGTGGTTAGGGATGGACGCAGACGTCACTTCGTTTGCTTCTTGCGCGAAAGAGTTCGATAAATAGACAACGCATGCGACGCATGACAAAAACCATCGCCACTCGACCCTGAGTCGCGTTTCCGACCGACACTCTGTTATCGCGAGATCGCCAACTCGTATACGATTCATGACACCAACTCCCGGCTTCTTCTGATTTCGAAAATTCTAAGACGTGGGTTGTTATGCGTCCTGCGGGGTTACTTTGCTAGCGCTGCGCAAGCTCTTTTCGGTGATGATCCGATTGATGGCATTGAGCATTGCGAGGATGGTGCTTTCGACCGAGTCGGTGGATGCTCCCGTACCGCGATACGATTCTCCTTCGTGGTCGACTTCAACGGTGACTTCACCGATGGCGTCTCGACCAAGCGATGCGCTACGAACTCGAAAATCCTTGCAAACGGTTTTGATGCCCGTAATTTTCTCGACCGCCCAGAACGCCGCATCGATCGGTCCGTCCCCTTGCTCGACCCGTTCCGTGAACGTTTCATCTCCGTGTTTGAGGCTGAGTTCCACGCTGGGAGTTTTGGAGGATCCACTTTGCACTTTGTACGAAACCAAAGTCCAAGCGGTATTTGTGGCGCCGCTGATTTGTTGTTGGATGAGAGCGATAATGTCACCGTCGAAAATGTTCTTTTTCTTATCGGCGAGGACCTTGAATTGCTCGAAGACGATTTGAAGTTGTTCGCCATTGAGATGGTATCCAAGATCCCGTGCGCGGTCCGCGAGCGCCGCGCGGCCGCTGTGTTTGCCCAGAACAAGGTCCGTTTTCGCGAAACCGACATCTTCCGGTCTCATGATTTCGTAAGTGCTGCGATCCTTGAGCATGCCGTCCTGGTGGATCCCAGCCTCGTGCGCAAACGCGTTTCTCCCGACGATCGCTTTGTTGCGCTGCACGTCGAGGCCTGTGATTTTGGAAAGAAGTCGGCTGATAGGGACCAACCGTTCGGTTTTGATCCGCGTGGTTGTCTGGTAGATATCGTTCCGTGTTCGCATCGCCATGACAACTTCTTCGAGCGAACAGTTTCCAGCTCGCTCTCCGATGCCGTTGATCGTGCACTCAATCTGTCCGGCTCCCGCGCGAACCGCTGCGAGCGAATTGGCGACCGCCAAACCTAAATCATCGTGGCAGTGGCAACTTAACACTGCCCGATCGATGTTGGGAACTCGATTGATGAGTTCTGCAATCCGGGCGTACATTTCTTCGGGAGTTGTGTAACCGACAGTGTCGGGTACGTTGATTGTCGTCGCCCCCGCATCGATGGCAGCTTCGACCACGCGGCACAGAAAATCGATTTCCGTTCTCGCGGCGTCCTCGGCAGAAAATTCGACATCATCGCAGTACGACAATGCGCGCTCGACACCTTTGACCGCTCTCGCGATGATCTCGTCTTGTGTCATCCGCAACTTGAACTCGCGATGGATCGCACTGGTCGCGAGGAAGACGTGGATGCGAGAGCGTTCCGCTTTCTGCAATGCCTCCCATGCCCGATCAATATCCCCGTCGTTGCATCGGGCCAATCCGCAAATGATAGGTCCACGGATGGTCGTCGCAATCTCCCGCACCGCCTCAAAGTCGCCCGGAGAAGCGATTGGAAAACCTGCTTCCATAACGTCCACGCCGAGAGAAGCGAGGGCTTGGGCAACCTCCAGTTTCTCGCCCAAATTCATACTTGCTCCTGGGGACTGCTCGCCGTCGCGGAGTGTCGTGTCGAAAATACGGATGCTGCGAAGATTGGACGAAGGAGTGTCGGCTTGAGTCATTAGTTATCGAACGATTTGTGGGGGTTGATATATGCTGGGACGGGCAATCCAGTTGGTCTCTAGCGATTCAGATTCTAGCGGGCCGCCCAAGGTTCGGGACGATTTTTACGTCGATCCCAACCGCCACCTCAACTGGTCCTAACCTGAAGGCCTCCAAGTTTCGGGGGGCGCAACGACAAGCGTGTCCTTGTACGACTGCTTTGAAACTGGACAGTTGCCAGTTTATCAGGCAGCACGCCGTAGGCTCCTGCGAACTCCGTCCATCGTAACGAAAAAAAACAATTCGAAAACCTAGGGAAAACCGTTCGATTCAGATCAATGTCGGCAATCTGTGTCACCTTGGCACATTGATTGCTTTTCAGTGTCTCGTGACCGAATGCATGGTTGTTGTGCAGTCGGTCCGTTCTACCCAAACGTCGAAAGATTTCGTGAGGGCCAAGAGATTTTCTTTTGGCTCCTCACGCTTTCGATGGTTTTCTAGCCAATAACCAATTCGCTTTTGCGTCGGCAAGCCGCGCGCAGAGGTACCCCAACGGCCTGCTCGTGGTGTCCGCCTCACCGCACAGGCCGGGGTATTCCTCTGCTGGGACTGGGCATGCGATGCCATGGTAATGATCCGAGGGGTCATGCCCTACCGTCGATCGCGGCATAGCTTTCGAGACTAAGGTCCTAGGCGTTCTAGTTTCCAACTCCCAGACTTGATCGGTTCATTACCCATCCCTTGGGCGATCGTTTGTTTGGTGTACCGGAATCGGTCATGCAATCTGGATGGACGACCTTGCCAAAACTCAATCGATATCGGACGGACTCGATATCCTCCCCAGTGATCAGGGCGAGGCACATCGGCACCGGCAAGTTTTGCGTCCAGTTCATCCACCAAACGCTGTAAGAGCGAATCGTCCTCGATCACTTCCGACTGAGGCGAAACGTTCGCGCTGAGTTGACTCGATCGAGGCCGCGATCGAAAATAACGTTCTGAAATCTCCGGATCTACCCGTTCCGCAATTCCCTCCACGCGAACTTGGCGATCCAAGATGGGCCAATAAAATCCGAGAGCCACTCGGCCATCCGCGTCGATTTCCATCCCCTTGCTCGATTGGTAGTTCGTGAAAAATAGAAAGCCATCCGGTTCCACTTCTTTGAGCAAGACGATCCGGCAGGCTGCTCCACCGGTTGATTTGTGCGTTGCCACCGTCATCGCGTTGGGTTCAAACCATTCCGGTAAATCCGCCCCCCGCAATTCCGAAAACCAGGTTTGGAATAGAGCGATCGGATCCGAAGGTAACTCGTCACGCGTCAACGAGCCATAACGGTAATCTCGGCGAAGATGGTGGATAGTCATCGGGATCTCTCGGTTGGTACCGCAAGTACCGCTGGTACCGCGACAGTGGGATGGAAAAACAGCGGGACTGAAAAACAGTGGGACTGAAAAACAGTGGAAAACGGATCGCGATACCACTATACGCATCGTCTAGAGTTCCATCGACCCGAAACGTGCATGGCCCCGAAACCACCGAGTCTGCGGCATTACGATGCGCTTGCCCGATTCGGCAATGCTCACTGCGAACACCCGGACGCCCGAGAGGATGGTGGCTCCTCGGCTATTTTGTGGTGTTCCCACCGATAAAACTTAAACACTTTCGCAAGAAGATGGGTAATTTACCGGCAACATGCTACCAACTACCATAATCCATGTGAGATCGTGGCGATTTCTTAGCCTAGGTCCGTAGTACGCCATTCCCTCCAGTTCGATCCCTCCATCTATTGTTCGAGCGAACCCTATGATCCGACACTCAGGCGAATACTCCTTGCTTTCTCGTCTGTCTACCCTTAAGACGCATTGCTTGCCAATCGTTATCGCGATTCTGGGGTTGTTCGTGGCGAATTCCGAATGCACAACCGCATTCGGCAACGAACCAAACGCGTCCAAGCGAATCGTATTCATCGCGGGTGGTCCTAGTCATGATTTCGGATCGCACGAGCACTACGCCGGTTGCCGCGTTCTGGCTGACGCGGTCAAACGCTCTGTTCCAAACGTTGAATGCGAAGTCGTCCGAAACGGGTGGCCCAAAGACGATTCGATGCTCGATGGAGCCGATGCGATCGTGATTTATTCCGATGGCGGCGGAGGCCACCCATCGTTGTCCCACCTCGATCGACTCGGCAAGCAAATGGATCGCGGAGCGGGTTTGGTCTGCATTCATTATGCCGTCGAGGTCCCGAAAGATCGTGGAGGTCCCGAGTACCTAAAATGGCTGGGTGGGTATTTCGAAACCAATTGGTCGGTGAACCCACACTGGACGGCGAAGTTCGAGGCGTTGCCAAACCACCCGGTGACCCGTGGAGTGAAACCCTTCTCAACGCGCGATGAATGGTACTTTCACATGCGGTTTCCGGACGGCATGCAAGGGGTAACGCCGATTCTTTCGGCAGTTGCGCCCTCGAGCACGATGGATCGTCCAGATGGCCCTCATAGCGGCAACCCTGATGTCAGGAAAGCTGTTGCAAAGGGAGAACCTCAGCATGTGGCGTGGGCAGCCGAGCGTCCCAATGGAGGCCGTTCGTTCGGATATACCGGCGGGCATTTCCATTGGAACTGGGGGCGTACGGAACCAACGCGATTGGTGGCCAATGCCATTCTATGGACCGCCCACGTCGATGTTCCGGAAGCAGGTACGACCGTAGAACCAATCGCTGTAGCGAAACTCGTCGAGAATCAAGACGAAGCGGTTCCTGCCAATTTTAATCCTTCAGGAGTTGCCAAGGAGTTTGGTATTGAGCCTGGACCTACCGGTGCCTCTGGTAAACCGAAAGGGAAGGTCCTCTTTTCCTCGAACACATTGAACGCATCGACCTCTCGTCACCAAATCGATGTCGATATCGAAGTGGCCGGAGTCAAGAAACTCTACTTGATCGTTACCCCCGGCGAAGACGGCTTTGCTTGCGATTGGGCGGATTGGGTCGAGCCGACGTTGGTCACGAAGTCCGGCAAAAAATCATTGCTGGATCTCAACTGGTTTGTGGCTCAAACGGAATGGGGTGAAGTCCGCAAGAATGCAAATGCAGGGGGCGGACCGCTCCAGGTACGGGACAAAGTCGTGAAGGGAATCGGCACCCACGCATTCAGCGTGATCGGTTTCGATCTCCCGGAAGGCGTTGAACGGTTCCAAGTCGGCTGCGGGCTCGATCAAGGTGGCGTGTCACAGAACAACGGTACGTCCACGAGCGTTCGGTTTCATATCGCTGCCGAAGGGATTCCCGACGGGCTCAATGCCTGGGGGCAACCGGCTACATCCAATGAAGACCGCACACCTGAAAAGGCGGTTGCAGGTTTGCAAGTCGCGGACGGGGTGCAGGCTACGTTGGCAGCTTCCGAACCGGTGCTGAAAAGTTTGACCAACCTCGATATCGATCATCGAGGGCGAGTGTGGGTTTGCGAAGTGGTGAACTATCGTCGCCACAATGGCGAACGCGCCGAAGGTGACCGCATCTTGATCCTTGAGGATACCAACCAAGATGGCGTCATGGACACGACCAAGGTCTTCTACCAAGGTCGCGACATCGACTCCGCACTTGGGTTATGTGTTCTCGGGAATCGTGTTCTGGTGAGTGCCGCTCCCTATGTGTTGGAGTTTATCGATAACGATGGCGACGATAAGCCCGATTCGAAACGGGCTATCCTCACGAAAACAGGTGACCCTCAGCACGATCACTCGGTCCACTCGTTTGTGTTCGGTCCTGATGGAAAGCTTTACTTCAATTTTGGAAATACAGGCCATCGTCTCTGCGATTCGGAAGGGAATCCCATCCGTGACCGTTGGGGACGTGAGATCAACGATTCAGGAAATCCGTACCGCCAAGGCATGGTGTTTCGTTGCAATGAAGACCTAAGTGATATGGAAGTTCTCGGTCACAACTTCAGGAATAACTACGAAGCCGCCGTGGATTCTTTTGGAACGATTTGGCAGTCGGACAACGATGACGATGGGAATCGCGCCACACGCATTAACTATGTCATGGAGTTTGGTAACTACGGTTACGTCGATGAGATCACCGGTGCAGGGTGGCAAGCCGAGAGGACCAACTGGGAATCCGAAATCCCGGACCGTCATTGGCACTTGAATGATCCCGGCGTGGTCCCAACCATGCTGATTACCGGTGCTGGATCGCCGACGGGGATCACTGTCTACGAAGGTGATTTGCTTCCCGAAAAATTCCGAAACCAAGTCATCCACTGCGATGCAGGCCCGAATGTGGTTCGAGCCTACATTGCGAAATCGATGGGTGCTGGCTACTCAGCAACCATTGAGAATCTTGCGGTCGGAGAGTTCGACAAGTGGTTCCGTCCGGCGGACGTCGCAGTTGCACCAGACGGATCGCTCTTCGTCTCAGATTGGTATGATCCCGGCGTCGGCGGTCACAACATGCAAGACATGGAACGTGGGCGTTTGTTCCGGTTTGCCCCGGAGGGTGCGAAGTACACGGTCCCCAAATATGATCTGTCGACCGCCCAAGGAGCCGTTGCAGCGTTAGCGAATCCATGCAACTCGGTTCGATACCTCGCCTACCACGCGATTTTGAAGATGGGCCGTCCGTCGATCGGCGAGCTTCAAACGATGGCGAAAAATCCGAATCCACGGATGCGTGCGCGGGCGTATTGGCTGCTTGCCAAAGTCGATAGCCCGATGGCTGCCTTCGCTGCCGCATCGAAGGATGAAAATGAAAATGTTCGCGCCACAGCGATCCGACTGGCCCGTCAAGCGAAACTCGAGACTGAAAAAGTCGTCACACCGCTCCTCGATGATTCGAGCATGGTGGTGTTACGGGAGTTGGCGCTCGCGTTAAGAGAGGATGCGTCGCCAGCAATGCCGAAGTTGTGGGCGCAGTTGGCCGCCAAAGCCGGCACTCGCGATCGATGGTATCTCGAATCGCTCGGTATCGCCGCGACCGATCGTTGGGACGAATGCTTGAATGCCTATCGAGAATTAAAGTCGGATAGGGGAGAAGCCCTCCCGATCGCTTGGCGTGGTCGTGGCCCTGTCGCTGCACAGATGCAAGCCCAATGGTTGGCCTCGACGAAACTCCCCAAGGAGCAAATCACTGCCCTATTCCGCGCTACCGATTTTCTAAAACCAGCGGATCGTCAAACGGCCTTGAAGCCATTGTTGGATCTGGAAAATCAACCTCAAACAGTGATCGAAGCCTTGATGCGACTCGATGGGGTTGATATCAACGGCAATCCAAAGTTAGCCGCGATGGTACGCGAGTACATCACCTCCCTGGGGGACGACCCATCGCAGCTAAAGATCCTGCAAAGGCTTAAGGTCGCTGGCGTGTCCGATCCATTGCTGAAGCGGGCGGCAGCCTGGGGGGCATCCACCCAAGCGGTCCAAGCTCTCGATCTGGCGCTCGAGACCGGTGGCGTCTCGCAACTGAAAACAATGCTGGAGGCTGAGGAACCATCCGAGGTAGCCGTAGCCCTCTCGAAGACGCTCTCGCTCAGCAATCGCAAGGAAGCTGTTGAATTGCAAAAGGCGTTGCTGGAATCGCAAAACGTAGCGAAAAGCGTCAAGGTGGAAGCTGCGGTTGGTTTGGGTAGAAACAAGGCGAATCAGTCGTACCTGGTCGCCCTCGCGAAAGAGAATCGTTTACCTGCAGAGGCGAAACCTCTCCTCGGCCCAACCCTTCGCAATTCCGAGGACCCTGCCATCTCGAATGCAGCAAAAGAACTGTTCCCCGTCCTCAAAACTTCTCAGAACCCACTTCCTCCTATCGAGGAGTTGGTCAAAAAGAAGGGTAATAGTGCGAATGGGAAGTCCGTGTACTTCGGGGTTGCTACATGTTCCCAGTGCCATATGGTTGGTAGCGAAGGCAAGAACGTTGGACCAAGCTTGACCGAGATCGGGAATAAACTCACGCGCGAGGCGATGTACGTTTCGATTTTGGCACCCAGTGCGGGGATCAGTCACAACTATGAAGCTTATACAGCTCGTACAGGAGATGGAGAGGTTGTCACTGGTTTGTTGATTTCAAAGACCGACGAAGGAGTGACCATCAAGGATGCAAAGGGGATCGAACGGGCTATCAAGAGCTCCGATCTGGAAGAGATCAAGAAACAAGAGAAGTCGTTGATGCCTGAGAATCTGCAGGAGACCATGACCGAACAAGAGTTGATCGATGTCGTAGAGTACTTGATGACCCTGCGCAAGTAATCCCTCGGTCGAGCTACGCGTGTAAGCGAGTGGCTGGTCGAGATAAAGCGAATGGGTGACTTCCCAATGTTTTCTCTTAGATGATTTTGCTCGTTGCACGACTCTAAAGATCGCGTTGAACATTTCCGTGCGCCTATCCAACTAAACAGCCAAGGCTCACGCGGAGACGCGGGGGCGCGGAGAGAAGAGACAAACCATAGCTCAGAAAAATCCGGCGACAGTCCCTACCGTACTAGGGTTCTTTATCAGCGAACATTAGCGTTTATTCGTGGTTCAAAATACCGGGCACGCCCGCAGTGATAGCAAATCGCTGCCAGCCCACCCGCAACGGATCGTCCCAAACTAACAATGGTTTGTGGTACCATTGCGTCCCGTCGATCAACGGTGCGATGCATTCGCGGAGGCGACCGACGAGGAGCTGAAAACCAAATCCAGGACCGAACTAGAGACGTTAGCAACCGAGCTCCAAGCACAGCTTCGAAAGCGGATGACATAGTTTCTATTGGAATCCAGTCCACATGGCGACCTTCGAGAACATGTCCTACACCTGAGATGCGGACAAGAACAAAGCGTCGGAGGCGATCGCAAGAGTGATGAGCGGATAACCGTTTCGCATTGTGCATCGGGAACGAGCTCGTGCAGATGCCGTTTGCGACCCTCTTGTTTTCCCTGCTTAGGGAGTGCTTCGCCGAGTTGGTTGAAGGGCGGTTTGCCGTAAGGATCATCTCTTTAAGGCTTTTGCCTAACGCAGTCCGTCAAGTTGCAGATGGGGGGCGTATGAGTAATCGGTGGGTTGGTACGCAATTTCTAAATCCGGTGTCTCAATTTGGCGACTCCCCTCTCGGAGGGACACGAGCAGTCGATCAAGGGTACCGGCGGTGAGCATGTTCCGTTCTACGGGATAAGCGGGGCGGCCCGTGTGGATCATCGCTTCAATGCCTTTGAGCAAGTAGGCGAAGTGTGGGTAGTACGGTTTTTCACGCTCCTCGACACGGGTCGCGAAACTAGCTTCTCCTTGCGGTTTCACTGCCACTGCAATGCCTTGGGCGAGGCCGGGAAGCATGAGCACCGGAACCATCAATCCGTCTTTGTATTCGATCAAGAATACCGCGCCGTCTGCTGGCGGAGATTGGAGGACGGCAGCGCGATCTGTATTCGTGACGGCCAATCCTTGATCCATGAGGTTTCCATCGATGATGCCTTCGGTCAACAAGCGACCGATCTGAGATGTCGGGACCGATTGAACGGAGCGAACACCGGACTCTGCTCCAGCGCGACGTTCCAGGATGCATTGCAAAAACTCGAGGGTATGGATGCCGTAAATATCGAGCCCCGAGTAACCGATACCGACGCAGGCCTCTACTTTTGCGTTCAATTTGAGGTTGGCATCGGGACGGCGAAAACTGACTGGTAACGAGGAACCAGCCATCCAGGGAACTTGTAGCTCTTTCGCGCGTTGGTACATCCACAGAGCATCCTTCCACTCAGGGCCAGGGTGCTTGTCATTGAACACCGGAACCACACGCTTGCAGTTGGCAAAAGTATCGGTGATTTCTTCGAAAAACCGTTTGCGGGGATAAAGATGCTGGCCGAATTCGTTCCATGGATATTCACCATGCTCACCGATGCTCAGGACGCCATCGACGGCAACCTCGTTGCCCCCGAGCGTGATCGCTTCTCGGATCGTTTTGCACATGCGGAAGCCATGTTTTTGCGAGAGCTTTACCGAAAGATCTTCTTCAGGAAACTGGTCGACATAAAGCGAAACCAATTCTAAAGCAGGGCCCGGACCTCCATCCTGCTGCCATCCCTCGAGGATTTTGCCAACGAGAACATCCGCGTGCGAGTTTTTGCGATAGACCGTCACCACAGCGGCGACTTTCTTCTTTGGGATCGATTCATCGCTGGCGAAGCGAGTGTGCGTGAGTGGGTGATTGCCGTAGACGTTGGATCCTGCTTGCATCGCAGTCATCGCGATCGCGCCGGACGTTAAACCGATCCAATCCCGGCGGGTGATCAGGGTGTGCGGCTTGGATAGCTTGGATGCTGATGGCTCAGGCATGAGTCGTCCCTAAAAACTAAAGAATACCAAAGGTTTTAAACGCTTCCCTCGAAGTCATGCCGGCACGGATGGCATCGCGGACTTGATTCTCGCCGAGCACTTTTGCAAATGCCAATTTCAACACGTCGTCTTCAACACGCTTGGGAACTACCACCACTCCATCCGCATCGGCGACGACGAGATCACCTGGTTCGAACCGAACACCATCGATCTCAACGGGGACATCTACATCGATAACTCGCTGTCGGTTCAAGCTATCGTACACGCATCGGCTTTTGGCAAACACAGGGAAATGCATCGCTGCGATTTTGTCCACATCCCGAATCGCACCATCGACGATCGCACCGACACAGCCACGGTTTTTGGCCGCGGTGGTTAAGAGTTCTCCCCAGATTCCCGATCGAATCGACCCACCCGCGGCTGCTACAAAGACATTGTCGGGATTGCATTCATCGACTGCTTTCAGTTCCAGTGCATAGGGTTCAGGATCCAGATGGGCCATGTCGGCCCAAAGCGTGGTTTTGCATCGTCCAGCTAAAATCCCTCCGGAATCTGGCATTTGGGTTTGCAATGGGAGCGAGACTCTCGGCGATTGATGGTGCAGTCCGATTTGGTCCAGCGCATCGCAGATCACCGCTGCATACAAGTGCGATCGAATCGCATTCAGGTCATGATTCATAAATCCTATCGCTTTCCGTATGCCTGCCGTTCACGATCTATGCGATCATATCGGGAATTGCCATGGAACCTATCGAGCCCGGACACAGGATTTTAGCATGCTTCCGCAATGATGGACCTCACGAATGCTGTGGCGACTGGATTTGTTGTGGTGGGGATTCTCGGCTCCGAGGTATTCCCGACGTCGTTATTATAGAATTGCTGCCATGTAAATTGGATGTTGTCATCGAACGTTGTTCTCTTCAACCCGCCAACGAGCAACCATGCGAATCGGGATCCTAGCCTTCCTTCATGAATCGAATACCTTCATCGTGTCGCCGACAACGTGGCGCAATTTCGAGGAAGACACGGTAGCCATCGGGGATGACATCTTGGAACGATTTGTCGGGAGCCATCATGAATTGGGTGGTTTCTTAGCGGGATTGGATCGGGCCAGTGAGGGAGTGCCAGTTGAAATCGTGCCGATCCTGGCCGTTCGCGCAACTCCTTCGGGAACGATTTCCAAAGAAGCTTTTGATGAATTGCTAAACAGAACATTGTGTGCATTGCAGCTATCGATGCCTTTGGATGGGCTTCTCGTGGCAGCCCATGGGGCTGCGGTTTCGGAGAAGTATCGCGATGCGGATGGGTACTGGTTGACGCAGATTCGAGCAATGGTTGGGGCGAAGCTGCCGGTGGTGGTTACGCTCGATGCACACGCGAACCTTTCACCGGCTATGGTCGAGGCAAGCACGGCAATCATCGCCTACCGAACGAACCCCCATTTGGACCAGCGTGCACGCGGTGAAGAAGCGGCCGAGATCTTGATCGAATGTTTGTTGGGGAAAACGAATCCGACGATGGCTGCAGCGTTCCCGCCGCTGGTCATCAACATCGAGAGACAAAGTACTGACGAACCTCACCTGCGGGAGATTTATACCGTTGCGGACCAGCAAAAAGAATTGCCTGAAGTGTTGAGCAATAGCCTACTCCTCGGGTTTCCTTACGCGGATGTGAACGAAATGGGGGCGGCGACGGTAGTGATCACCAATGGTGATCTGCAACTGGCACAACAATTTGCGGATGAACTTGCAAATACACTCTGGCGAAATCGTCATGCGATGGAAGGAGAGTTGATCGACGTGAAAGCATCGTTGGATTTGGTCGAGGCAACAGACGGGGTGCGCTTTGGACTGCTCGATATGGGAGACAATGTCGGTGGCGGTTCTGCAGCGGATGGGACGGTGCTGGCGAGAGCATTGTGCGAACGCAATTTGGGGCCTGCATTCGTATGCATCGCGGATGCGCAGGCTGTTTCTGAGGCGATTAACGCCGGTGTCGGGACGACTGTGGGTCTGTCGGTTGGTGGGCATACCGATCAATTGCATGGTGATCCGCTGCTGCTGCGAGTCGAGATCGTCTCGATCCATCCCGGTCGATTTTCGGAGTCTCAGCCACGGCATGGTGGGATCGTGGAATTTGACCAGGGAGCTACCGTCGTTGTGCGGGCGTGCGAGCACCCACTGACACTATTGCTGACCAGCAAACGGATGGTTCCCTTTAGTCTGCAGCAGTTGTTGTCGTGTGGGCTCGATCCAAAATCGTTCCGCGTTTTGGTTGCTAAGGGTGTTCACGCACCGCTGGCAGCCTATCGCGAGGTTTGCGATCGTTTTATACGGGTTAATACACCCGGATCAACCTGTGCAGATCTGCATCAGATGGATTATCATTACCGTCGAAAACCATTGTTCCCTTTCGAAATTTTTCCATCCGACAACAACTGAGCTCGAGCTCAGTACCCACGTACCTAACCTACATATCCATGATGATTCCAACGAGTTCTTCCCGGTCTTTGATTCAAGAGTGTATCTTTTCACTTTCGCGATCAGGCAATCGATATCTTTTGGGTTCGCGCTTAATGATGATGGCGATCCTTGCATGGATTCCATCGGTTGGCTCAGCCCAGGACGCGATTCGCCATTCGTACTTGGTCTTAGGGGCAAAGACTGCGATCATCGGAGAGGACGGGACTGCTACGTGGGAATACTCGGGTGGATCTCGGGATGGATTCGTGCTCCCGAACGGAAATGTATTGTTGGCATATTCCGATCGGGTCGAGGAAGTGACTCGCGAGAAGAAGGTGGTTTTTCTGTACAAGCTGTCTGCTGTGAACGGTGAAATTGGTACCGCACAACGATTGTATAATGGGAATACATTGATCACGGAGTTGGGTGCCAAGCCGCGATTGCTCGAGGTTGATAGTGCCGCCAAGATCCAATTGGAGGTTCCACTGCAGCCGGAAACCGACAATGCGCACATGCAAACACGGATGGCGCGACAACTGCGCAATGGGAACTATTTGGTTCCTCACTTGCTCGCGTTTTCTGTCAAGGAATACTCTCTAGATGGCAAGGTATTGCGGACCATCAAAACCGATCTCGCATCGATCGGTGGCAGGCCGGCTGAGAATTGGCCGTTCACTGCGATCCGTTTGGACAATGGAAACACGTTGGTTTCGTTGACGCATGGGAACAAGGCCGTTGAATTCAATCCCAACGGAGAGCTTGTTTGGCAAGTCACCAACGACGACGTCGGAGGACTTTTCAAGGATCCATGTGGCTCGCAGCGGCTTGCAAACGGCAACACTGTCGTCGGTTCGCATGCTGCGAACACGGGGATCTCGATGGTCGAAGTCACTCCGGAAAAGAAAATCGTGTGGACCAGTGACCATCCGTTGGCTGCCGGAGTCCATCACTTTCAGATTCTGACGACCAACGGAAAAGTGGAACCGGGGATGCCGTTGAAGTGAGCGATTGAGTTGGGTGTTGCCGCGGAAATCGCCGAGGCTCAGCCTGATCCAAAAGGTAGCCGGGCTATGCCACCGCGCTGGCGATTGTTTGGATCACATCCAGCGTTCGAGCTACTTCGTCTTGGGTGTTGTAGTGCATGCAGCCGAGTCGTACCATTCCTTCGGGCTCTGTTTTGAGCGCTTCGGTGAGGGGCAGTGCGTAGTAATTCCCATGCCAACCGCAGATCCCTTGTTCGCCCATGGTTGCTGCTGCGTCGGCTGAACTGATACCGGCAATTTGGAACGCGACGGTTGGAGCTCGCTCGTGCAAGCGATCTGCATCGGTAATACCGAATAACTTGACGCCAGCGATGCGTTGAAGACCTTCGATGAGGTGCGTGATCAAATGGGTTTCTGCGGTCACGATATCGTTGAACGCTAGATCCAGTTTCTCGCGGCGTGAGGTGCCTGGTCCGGCGAGAGATGCGAGGTAATCGATTGCGGCAGTGACCCCAGCGATGCAGGCATGATTTTGAGTACCCGTCATCCATCGGCCTGGAATGGAATCTGGCGAAGGGCGTAGCTTGTAGGGTTTGAGTTCCTGCATGCGTTCGGGGCGACCGTAAAGGATCCCGATATGGGGTCCGAAAAATTTGTATGCGGAGCAGACCATGTAGTCACAGTTCCAGCGGTTAACATCGATTCGGCGATGAGGAGCAAAGTGAACCGCATCGACGAATAGCTCCGCACCAACACCATGTACCATTCCTGCGATGGTTGGGATATCGGTCAGCGAGCCGACCGCGTTGGAAGCAGCGGTGACGGCAACCAGTCGTGTTTTGGGTCCCAGTTGGTCCGCGAGGGACTTCATGCAAAGCGTCGCATCGATAGGGTCGATATCGACCATGCGAACTGTGGCTCCTGCATCCTTGGCCGCGAGGATCCAGGGAGTGAAATTTGCATCGTGATCTAGACGGGACACGACGACTTCGTCTCCAGGTTTCCATGTCTTGGCGAGAGCGCGCGAGAACTGAAGCGTCATGGTGGTCATGTTCGGCCCGAAGGCGACCGAGCGAGGGTCATCGGCGCCGAGCAAATCGGCCGCAGCCCGATGGGCTTCATCCATGATCGCATCGACTTCGTGGCTGGTGATGAATTTCCCCGAGCGGTTTGCCGAGTGATGGATCAGGACTTCGGAAACGCGATCGGCGACCGACTGGGGGACTTGGGTGCCAGCGGGTCCATCGAGGTAGATGATGGGTTTGCTGTGTTGGCATCGTGCGAGGGATGGGAACTGCGAGCGAACACTGTCGACAGAAAACATAGCAAGGGTCCTAGCCGATTTTGGGAGGCCACTGGTTGGTTCGGTGGGTTATTCCGGGCCGACGCTTACGAGAACGCGTTGACGATCTTTCAATTTTAGGAATGCCTGTTGGACTTGGTCCAAGGAAACTTGACGGTAGTGTTCTGCCGCATCGCGCACGCCTTCGTATTTTCTTCGGATCGTCCAAGCGTTTCCGACGGAGAATAGTCGATTGCTAGGGCGTTCTGAGGCGAGGATCATTCCGGCGCAGATTTTGTTTTTCGCGAGATCCAATTCTCGTTCGGTGACAGGTGATTCGAGAGCCGATGCCAAGATCGCTTCGATGCGTGCCCAGTTCTCCGTCTGTTGGTCAGGTGCGCAGGCCAAAAAAATTCCGAACACTCCACAGTCTTGGAATTCCTGGGTGTAAGCCACCGCGGTATCGGCAAGGCCGGTATCGACCAAATCCCAGAAGAGGCGGCTGCCCGTGTCATCGCCGAGGATCGAACCGAGGACCCGCGTCACGTAGCGATCGGGGTCGAGGTAGCCTGGCCCTGGCGAGAACTCGAGCGTGTACTGCTGGGTTGCTGGAGGATGGACCATCCCGATGGTCTGCGATTGGACTTTCGGTGGTCCTAACTCGCGGGATATGTTGGATGCTTTCCACGATTTTGTGCGAGTTGCGGTTTCCTTGACGAGCGCATCAAAGTCGACGGCACCTGTTGCCACGAGGCAAAGGTTGTTCGGAGCGTAGCGGGCTTCGTGGTAGGTTCGCATCGCTTCGGAGGTCAGAGCGGTCACTGTGTCACGCGTCCCGAGAACTCGCGTGGCGAGTGGGTGGGAGCCGAAGTAGGCTTCCATGGCCCGCTCCATCGCGCCGTACGGAGGTTGGTCGTCGTACATCGCGATTTCCTCCAGGATGACTTGTTTCTCCGTTTGGAAGTCCTCATCGCGCAGGGATGGTCTCATCATGTCGGTCAGCAGGTCCAAGGCTGCGCACTGATTTTCAGGTAGAACGCTCATGTAGTACACCGTTTGCTCTTCGCTGGTGTACGCGTTGGATTGCGATCCGAGGTCGTCCAGTTCTCGATTGACATCGACCGACGTTCGACGCGCGGTGCCTTTGAACATCATATGTTCGAGGAAATGGCTGACTCCCGCGATCTCGTGAGTTTCATCGCGCGATCCGGTCTTCACGAAGTATCCGATGGACATGCTGAAGGCGTCTGGGTTGATCTCGGCGACCACCTCGAGGCCATTGTCCAAGACTTCAGTTCGAAATTGCATCAGCAAACTCCAGTGGCTCGGGACCAATCGTAACCAACGTCCATCCTTGGGGTGGATACTTCAGAAAATGCTCAACCAAGTTTTCGCATGTCAGGGATTCGATCTCGCTGAGGACTTCTTGGCGGGGCGGTACTCGCCCCAAGTAGACCCAGTCGTAGGCCATTTGGGAACTTCGAGAGGTGCTGCTTTCCTGTTCCATCACCAACGAGGTTCGAACTCGCGACTTGAGCCGCGACAATTCATCTGGATCGATTCCATTTCGAATATCTCGGATCGTTTCTACGGTAACGTTGAGGGTTTCTTGAGCCCTGGCGGAGGTTGTGCCTGCGTAGCAAAGAACGCTGCCGCAGTTTTTCAGTGAGTGCGAGGAGGCGGAGACCGCGTAGACGAGCCCTCGTTTTTCGCGGACTTCGGTGAACAGTCGCGAACTCATCCCATCGCTCAAGACACCGACGATGCCGCGGCCGCGGTAGTACTCCGGATGATTGTAGGGGACCGAGTCGTAGGCCAAAGCGATGTGGGTTTGTTGGCTATCGTGGGATAGGTGGGTTGATCCGCGATGCGAGATGACTGGGCTCGGCTCTGCGGCTGCGTGGCCACTCCATCCACCAAAAAGCTTTTCGGCAAGCTTCACGAACTGCTCCCAGTCAAAGTTGCCAGCGAGCGCGAGCACGGAGCCTTGAGGGCGACAGTTCCTCGCGTGGAAATCCACGCAGTCCTGGTGCGAGATCGCTTGCAAACCCGATTCCGTTCCGAGAGACGATCTTCCAAAGACTTCTCCATAGCGGAGTTGCTTGAGTTCCTTAAAACATTTCTGAGCCGGATCATCCTCGATCGAGGAGAGTTCGAGCAGCGCCGATTGGCGTGCTTCCTCAAGTTCCTCTTCTGGGAAGTGAGGTTCCAGGACCATGGCTGCGGCTACTTCGAGTGCTGGCTCGAGGACTCTCGCCATCGCCGCCATGCTCACGGTGGTGTGGAACGTGGAGACGGTGCTGGAGCGTTCGACGCCGAGGAAGTCGAGTTGTTCAACGATTTCTCGGCTACCCCATGGCCCAGCGCCCCGCTGGGACAACTCGAGCGAGAGACCGGCGAGGCCGGCTCGCGGTGTGGTTTCGCGGCAGGTCCCCCCGGGAATCATCAAAGTAAAGGCAACCGACTCGAGCCAAGGCATCCGCTCGCCCAAGACGATCAAGCCGTTCGCGAGCCGATGTTGATAAAACGATTGTTGCATTCAGCACTATCCCTATCCAACCCTTGCAATCCTTACACTCGTCATAAGTCTGCCACACATGAGCCGACTCGATCGAGTTGACGTACCGGAGTTGCAAACTGACTTTGCGGAACTGGGAAACCAAGTTTCAAATAGACAGTTTTTCTTATTCTCACGGGGAAGGAATTGTAGCAAAGAGATTGTCTAGGCGAATGCGAGGAACCGAGAAACGTCTCAGGAAAATCACTTAATTCCTGAGGCTTTTTAGAGTTTCCAGGGACTCGTGGACTTGGGCGACGGTGTCGTACCGAGGTCGCTTTGTACCGATTTTTGCGATCGTGATTAGGTCGCTTGCACGCAGCGTGGGGTCCCGAATTACACCTCCAGGACTAGCCTCGCCAACTGGGATTGCGAACACTTTTCATGAAAGGAGAAATCCCGAAAGCAAAACCGCTTTGGATTTCGCTTACGATGTTGCGTGGTATACTACCGAGGTGACTTGTCAGGTTGCTTTGATCGAGAAATTCCGAACAACTTCTCATCCGAGCCGCCCTTTTTTTCGATGACGAGTCAGGTCGCATGTCGTACTCGCTCGACGAAACATCAGCCGAGTCGGCGCACCATCGAGCCACAGAAATGGCAACGGGCCGACTGGCAGTAGGCCAACGCGGATAAACATTTTCGGGTTCGAGAAATTGGATGAAAGCACGACCCCATGTGCAAAAAGTCGATATGAGAAAGGTCGCAATGAGTTCTTCAAAAGGGCTGGACGAAATCCTGCGCGATTGGGGATTTGACCCGCACACTCTCTCGGTTCGCCTCGTCAAAAATGACGAAGGTCGGGACGTAATTCAGATGCGAGTCGATTTGGGTGTCCTGCAAATGGAAACTCAAGGTAGACCTGACGGGCAGTCGATCCAAGGTTTCGCGACGGTTCTCGATCAAATGCTGGAACTCGAAAAGCAAAAGCCAGAGTTCTTGATGGACGAAGAGCAATGCTTTGAGGCGGATCGCGAGTTCGCTCAGTATTATCACCGTCGAATCTCCTGGTTGAGGCTCGAGCATTACCATCGTGCCGTCGAAGATGCGGACCACACATTGTCGTTGATGGACGTCTGTAGAGACCATTCCCCGGATGAGGAATGGACCATGAGCCACGAGCAATACCGTCCTTTCGTTCTCTTCCATCGTACTCAGGCTGCCGCATTAGCCGCACTTGACGAGTCCGATGCAGAGAATGCGATCGCGCAGATCAACGCTGGACTTGAGCAGATGAAAGAGGTCTTCATCGAACATGAGGCCGAAGAAGAATTCGATGAAGACGAAATGGTGCAGCAGCTCAGCAAGCTGAGAGACTCGCTTCGCGAGGAATACGCGCTCGGACCGACCTTGCAAGAACGTTTAGCAGAGGCCGTGAAAACCGAGCAGTACGAATTGGCGGCTCGACTCCGCGACGAATTGGCTCGCCAGCAAGACCATTAGTAGCCGATAGCGTAGTAGCCGATAGCGTTCAAGCGGTTGTTGCAGAAGGCTTCGGAACATGGCGATTGACATTTCTTCTATCCTCGATGTTTGAATTGCCTCAGGGCGGATAAATTAGTTCACCATGGAGGGCATGCCAGCCCATGGTGAACTACGTCGAATTGCACTGCAAAACCAACTTCTCCTTTCTCGAGGGGGCATCCCACGCCCACGAGCTAGCAGCACGCGCTATCGAGCTAGGTTATCGCGGGCTATCAGTCACCGACCGAGATACGCTCGCAGGAATCGTTCGAGCGCACACCGCTGCGAAGGATCTTGGATTGCCCTTCTACGTCGGTTGCGAGCTCAATCCCATCGATGGACCACCCCTTGTGGTTTGGCCGAAGAATCGCAAAGGCTACGGTGATCTATGCCGTCTATTAAGCCTCGGGCGTTTGAGGGCTCAGAAAGGGTATTGCGAGATATCATGGCACGATATTGCAAACCATTGCTCGGATTGGCTTGCTGGGCTTATCCCTCGTGTCGATCCCAGAAGCTCCAAGGAAGGCATCCCGAAACCGAAATCATCACCGGTAATGACCTGGGGACATGGTCCGAAGGAGGACGGGAACGGTGACTCGGAGCCTCGTGCTGCAACAAGTGGATCGGATGAATCGTCCCTCAACTTGCGAACGATAAACTTGCCATCGAACGCGTTTCCCCATTCTGCATGTGAGTATGCTCAGGCGGCAGGAATCGATGTAACTCCTATCGCCGAATTGTTGTGGTGCCGTGCAGGGATCGATTTCAATGTTCGTGAAGATGCCCCATGGATTGAGTGGCTTTCACAATTTTATGAGTTGATGGGGGACCGAGCGTATCTGATCAGCCATCTGCACGCGGGTGTAAACGACGCTGCCAAGCTGGATCGTCTACGGCGAATTAGTGGTCAGTCAGGGGTGCCTTTGGTCGCTACCGGCGGCTGCCTCTACCACAATGTCGAGCGGATGCTGCTTCATGATTGCATCAGCGCGATTGGAAGCGGAACCACCATCGAGCAGGTATCTCGATTTCGACCTGCGAATGCTACGTATGCGATGAAGTCTCTCGATGGGATTCTTCATCAGTACCGCAACCATCTCTCAGCGGTTGATGCAACAAGCGAGATCGCATCAAGGCTTGAGTTCAGTTTGGATTGCTTGAAATACGAATACCCTACGGAATGGGCTCCGGATGGTATTTCGGCAGTGGAGTATCTCAAGCGTCTGGCTTGGCAAGGAGCAAAAGAGCGTTATCCGAAAGGTGTTCCAATACGCGTGGTCGAGATGCTCAAGTACGAAATGAAGCTGATTGAGGAACTCCGATATGAGGCGTATTTTCTAACGGTCTGGGATTTGGTGCGATTCGCTAGATCTCGGAACATCCTTTGCCAAGGCCGTGGTTCGGCAGCCAATAGCGCCGTCTGCTACTGCTTGGGGGTTACCAGTGTCGACCCCAGTCAGTACGACCTTTTGTTCGAGCGTTTTATCAGTCGTGAACGCAACGAGGCTCCTGATATCGATATCGATTTTGAGCACCAGCGTCGCGAGGAAGTCATTCAGTATGTTTATGAAAAGTATGGTCGGCATCGGGCGGGAATGACCGCTGCGGTCACTACCTATCGCATACGCTCCGCGGTCCGGGAGTCTGCAAAGGCGATAGGTTTGTCCCAGGATCACATCGATGGTCTGGCGAAAATCATCGATGGTCGCGGAGGCGTTGATGATTTAGGACTTCGGTGCGAGCAAGTCGGTATCGATCCTGAATCGGATGTCGGGAAGCGTTTTCTCTACTTGGTGAAGTCTATTCTTGGGTTTCCCCGCCATCTCTCGCAACACACAGGAGGAATGGTGATGACCCAAGGTGCATTGTGTGAGCTGTGTCCGATCGAAAACGCATCGATGAGCGGCCGAACGATCATTCAGTGGGACAAGGATGATCTCGATGAGTTGGGGATACTCAAGGTCGATTGTCTCGCGTTGGGCATGCTCTCTGCAATCCATCGAAGTTTGGGTTTGATTCTAAAACATTTCGACAGGCCGCTCACTCTCGCGACGATTCCTCCCGCTGACTCGACTGTCTATGACATGATCTGCCGAGCCGATACGGTGGGGGTCTTTCAAATCGAGAGCCGGGCACAGATGAGCATGCTCCCGCGATTGAAGCCGAGATGTTTTTACGATCTGGTGATCGAGGTTGCCATTGTGCGTCCAGGGCCGATTCAAGGAAACATGGTCCATCCGTACTTGGCGGCCAGGGAAACAGGGATCCAGCCACCGTATCCCACCGAGGAGATTGCAGCGGTTCTTCGCAAAACGATGGGGGTGCCGATTTTCCAAGAGCAAGCCATGCGGTTGGCCGTGGTCGCGGCTGGATTCACGCCCGGTGAGGCGGATCAATTGCGACGAGCGATGGCAGCATGGCGGCGCCCAGGAGTGATCGATCAATTCAAACGCAAATTGATCGAGGGTATGCGAGTTCGAGGACTCGACGACGAATTTGCTGAGCGCGTATTTATGCAGATTCGCGGCTTTGGAGAATACGGGTTCCCCGAATCCCATGCTGCTAGTTTTGCTTTGCTGGTCTACGCATCCTGTTGGATCAAACATCATTATCCACAAGTATTCTGCTGTGCGATGCTCAATAGCCAACCACTCGGTTTTTACGCGCCAGCCCAATTGATCGCCGATGCGCAACAGCATGGTGTCATCGTGTTACCAGTGGATATCAACGCCAGTGATTTGGAGTGCACACTGACTGAGGAAGAAAAACATTTGAGGTTGGGGCTGTGCATGGTCCGAGGCATGAATGCAGATTCGGCTACTGCGATTGTTGAAAATAGGCGAAGCGTTGGACCGTTTCTCGATCAATCCGATTTGGTGAGGCGGTGTGCGTTGACCCAAGCAACCCTGGGATTGCTCGCAGACGCGGGAGCCCTTAACTGTTTGTCAGGGGATCGCCGCGCAGCGTATTGGCAAGCATTGGGGCAGGAAAAAAATGGATCAACGCTTCCACTTTTTGATACCGCGAATGTGGATCACGACGACCCGCTACCGAGTTTTCTCGCACCCATGCATCCGTTCGAGGAAGTTGTTGCGGATTACGAAACCACCGGCGTTTCTCTTCGTGGTCATCCCATCCAGTTCTATCGAAGCACGCTGCAAAAACTGCGGGTGAAGACTGCTAGGGAACTCCAAGAGTTGCGACATCATCAATTCGTTCGTGTTGCCGGTTTGATTTTATTGAGACAACGTCCGGGTACCGCAAAAGGGATCACCTTCGTGACCATGGAAGACGAGACGGGCAGTATCAACTTGGTTCTCCACCCGAGCACATGGGAATCCTATTATCTCGTCTGCAAACAATCGAATGCGTGGTTGGTTCACGGTACGCTCGAGAACCGGAAAGGAATCATCCATGTCATTGCGAGCAAGATCGAAGACCTATCGCAAACCATTGGTCCCATCGATCTTCGCTCTCGCGATTTTCGATAAATGCTGCTGGACTTGCTCCCAACTACGTTCGATCATTCACGTCTAGGAACTACTTGAAAAAGGAGGCTCGCAATGCTGATAGCCAATGGCGGTGCTGTTATCACCATATTGCTGGGGGTGCTCGCGTTGCTATTCCCAAGTTCGGTGGCACGCGTGCTCGGAGTGGAAGCAAGAAATCCACTCGGAAGCTCGGAGCTTCGTGCAACGTACGGCGGTTTCTTTATCGGCCTCGGGGTGGGCTGTTGGCTCGCACAATCGAGTGTGGTATTCGCTGTGGTTGGCGGCGCATGGTGCACAGCCGGGTGTGTTCGGTTGCTGACAATTTGTTTCGAGCGCAGCCTGTCTTCGGAAAATGTCGTCGGTGCAGCGGTGGAACTAGCGATTGGTTTTGCAATGCTGTCGGCGATCTACTCTTTTGGTTAATAATCGAATCGGTTGCTGATCACTAGGTCAACGGAATCGATGCAATCGCCATGCGTTGCTGACCACAAAGATGCTGGACAAACTCATCGCGGTAGCGGCTAGCATCGGGGTAAGGCTCCAGCCGGTAAATGGAGTTAAGATTCCAGCTGCTACTGGTATCAAGATGATGTTGTAGGCGAACGCCCAAAAGAGATTTTGGTGAATGTTGGCCAGCACCGCCTGGGCCAATCGGATAGCCGTTGGAACCAAGTTCAGGTTTCCAGAAATGAGGACAACATCAGCTGCGCTGGCTGCGACCTCGGTTCCGGTGCCAATAGCGATACCGACATTGGCGGTCGCAATGGCGGGTGCGTCGTTGATACCATCACCGATAAAAGCGACTTGTTTTCCAGAAGCTTGAAGGGCCTTGATACGATCGCTTTTCTGGGAAGGCATGGTTTCCGCAAACCAATCGTCGATGCCGAGATCGGATGCCACGTTTTGGACGGCGACTCGATGGTCACCGGACACGATGCTTGGAACAATTCCAAGGCCTACAATCTTTTGGATCGCTTCCGCTGCTTCCGGTTTGATTGGATCGGAGACGAGCAAAACTCCGAGGATGCGAGCATCAAGTGCGACCCAACTGCAGCTTTTACCTTGATTCCGGATCTCGTCGTTGAGATGGTCAGACTTTGGAGAGTTCTTGCTGAGTTCCATCATCCATGAATACGATCCCAGGAATACCGTTCGCCCATCGCTTAGTTTGGCTTCAACCCCACGGCCTGGAATCGCATGGGATTCGATAACCGCCCAGTTGTCGTGCTGTGGATGAGTTTCAGAACGCTCATTTGCGGCTGCGACGATTGCCTTGGAAATAGGGTGATCTGACGACTCTGCGGCCAGTGAAGCGAACGCGAGGACTTGCTCTCTTGACTCGACTTGCTCTCCTAACTCGTGGTCGAGAATCTTCAAGTCAGTCAATTTGGGATGCCCTTGAGTCAAGGTCCCTGTTTTGTCAAAGAGTGCGATTTGTACTGAGCTTAGGTTTTGCAAGGATGTGCCGCTGCGAAAGAGAAGTCCCAGTTCTGCGCCGCGACCGCTACCAACCATCATGCTGATGGGTGTTGCCAATCCCATCGCGCATGGACAGGCGACGATAAGAACTGCAACCGAGTGGACCAACGCGTTCTCAAGACGATGTTCTGTGCTTCCTAGAAACCAGCCGATTGCAGAGAGCAGTGCGATGACTAAAACCGTTGGAGCGAACCCATTCACCACACGATCTACGGTGAGTTGGATGGGAGGTTTGCTCGATTGAGCTTCCATGACCAAGGAGGTAATGCGAGCGAGGACAGTTTCATTGCCGATCGCGGTGACTCGTGCTACGAGGGTTCCGTTTCCATTGACTGTCCCACCGATCACCGGCATCGACGGGGATTTGGAAACTGGGATCGGTTCGCCGGTGATCATGCTCTCATCGACAAAGCTGGTACCTGATTCCACCGTGGCATCGATGGGTATCGATTCTCCAGGGCGGACTTGGATGATATCCCCGAGCCGCAGTTGATGGACGTCGATGTCCTCCATGGCGGGAAATGCTAGAGGGAGAGCTTTGGACGAAGGCGTCGACGATAGGCGATGCGCGATACGGGGTTGAAGGCGGACGAGAGCTTGCAATGCGTTACGAGTTTCTCGTTTGGAGCGTTCCTCGAGGTACTTGCCGAGCAAGACGAAAGCGATCACAACTGCTGAGGATTCAAAGTAGACATGTTTCGCTTCATCGGCGAGCCAGTCCGGGAAGAAGGTCACTAACGAGCTAAAGCCATAGGCGGCTGTTGTACCTGTGGCTACTAGGAAATTCATGTCCAGCGATCGTTGCCGTATGCTCGCGTACGCATGTTTGTAAAACTTAAGTCCTGGAATGAACTGCACTGGTGTTGCCAGAAACCACAGGAGTAGATTCCAACGTTCCATCGGCATCCAATGCATCATGAGAGTCATCAGCGACGGGACCAGCATAGGAGCCATCGAGATCACAAAAATCGGAACTGCAAATCCCCATGCGATCCAAAGATTGATTCGATCTGCTGCCGAACTGGATTTCGAACTAGCGATGTTGGGGAAGTCGCTTGCGTTCGATAGGATTTGAGCCTCGTATCCGGAGTCTCGAATAGCCTGCGTTACCTGTGCCATCGATTTGTCGGAATAATTTTCCAGTTCGACATTGGCGCGTTCGGTGGCCAAGTTCACATTTGCGCTTCGAACACCTGGAACTTTCTTTAAGGCTCGTTCAACGCGGCCAACGCACGCCGCGCAAGTCATACCGTGTACGGATAGCTCGAGTTTTGGATTTGGCCCTGATGGCGACGATTTGCTCATGGAGTTAGCCGGATTTACCCGAAGGTATCGGCTTGACGACGTAACCCTCTCCCTCGATGGCATGCACGATGTCTTGTGCGGAGAGTTGGCCGGAGACGTTCGCGATACCGCGAGCGAGATCGACGTCCACGTCCGTGGCGCCCGGGATTGCTCGGACCGCGTTCTCAACAGCCCGTTTGCAATGATCGCATGTCATCCCTCGGACGGAAAAGCTGAAATTGGTTTTCTGAATGGGCCGGTCTTGGTGGGTCATGGATGGAATCGGAGGGTCAGTTTTTAAGAGGTGCGAGTACGTCGTCGAAGAAACGAAAAACATGGTCGAGGGCGGCTTGGACAATCACCAAATGTTCGACGTTTTCGAAGTCGTTGTATTGTACGTTGGCTTGGATCTCTTTGAGTTGTTTGGCGAGGAGCATAGCGCGAGGTCGACCGAAATCTCGGTCCCCGGCGGCAACATAAAAGGGGATTTGCTCCAAAGCATCGCTTCGCTTTACCATACCTCCGCCTCCTAATGCTGCGACAGCACGGATATGTTCCGGATAGTTGGATACTTGTTGCATGGCTTGGGCTGCACCCATCGAATGCCCAACCAGCATGACCCGGCTCCGGTCGATCGGTAGAATCTTTTCCAACTCATCGAGCATTTCCACGGTGTTTAGTCCGAGTCCGTTGAGTGTCTGACGCGGTGCGATTACGATCCACCCTCGTTCGCCCGCGAGATCGATGAGACGCCCTGCACCGTAAGTGTCGAAAAACATATTTTCGCTTCCCCCGGCCCCGTGAAATGCAAAGAGGACCGGCGTCGGCTTGTGCAATTCCGATGGTACTCGAAGACGGATGACTTGCGACTTATTACCGTTGCTCAGTTGGCACCAGCGGGAAGTTCCAGGATGGGATTGGATCCATTGGTCGAAAGGGACCGACTCGTCTGAGAGCGACTCAAAGTCCTCGATCCATTGTGTCCATGGGATGTCTGTCTCGCATGCAGAACCTTTGCATATCTGCAGAATCTCCTTGGCGAGCATTCGTGCGGAGGATTGCTTGGAATCCCCTCTTCCTCTTCGGTTGCCGTCGTACCATGCGGATATCGCTTCGGATCTCTCGGTGAGGCCTTGGCACAGAGTTAGATTCTCTGAAATGATTTCCGATTCAACTCCATTCTTATTGAGAGTTGCTCGTATCGTGTAATCGCCATTTGGGAGCGAGGGTAGTGACCACGTTGTCCATGCGTCGAGCGTTGGGGTTTCGAGGGTGGTGCTGGCGAGTGCACGCTCCTGCGGCAGACCCTCCCGAGTTAAGCCCTCCCGGGTTAAGCCCTCCTGAGTTGAGCCCTCCTGAGTTGAGCCCTCCTGAGTTGAGAGGGTGAGTTGCAATGTTCCACTGAGCGTTTCTGGCGAATCATGGACTGGCTCGGTATTGGATTCCGAGTTGTCGGAGGGGGGAGGCTGGAGGCGATAGAGCTTTTGCAACCGAAACTTGACCGGGGATGTCGACGGATCGATAATTAATGTTTCGATATCTACGAAGTGCTGGTTTGCTTCGAACCAAAGCGGTTGCTGATCGATGGGTAAAGGATCCACGATCGATCGAGCTTGATCGAGCCGTTTGGCTGCATCGGCAAGTTGCAGTCCGAAAAAACTCGAGACTGCCTGCTCGACCGGTTTCACGGAAGCTGTTCGCTGGTCTGGGGTTGCGGCCTGCCAAGCGGTCTCGAAACGGATGAGCCGACGGCCCAATTGGTACCTTTGGTCCGCCAACTGGCCGAGGGCGGACGAAGTCGTGAGCAGCAGGAAGAGGTAGCTGCAAATCGAGCAGAAAAGCGACTGAAAGGCATGCTTTTCATGCGTTAAGGGGGATTTATGTGCCATTTTCAAGATCGTTTGGGAGGTGAAAAATACGAAAAATCGGGGGAGATCGCTTCTCAAGCGGTTTCCAAATTCGGTACATTTAAGGACACACACACAGAGCCATTATTGTTGCGGGAAGGATCGCGCGAGTAAGGGTTTCCTCATCTTACGGTTTTTCACCGCGAATCAAGATACGGGCATGTGTCATTATGGCTAACCGTAAACAAAGACTAGAACTCAGGCATCGGGCTGTCCACAGTGCGGTTCGCAACCGCCGGTTGCAGTTCGATCGTCTTGAAGATCGACGGTTGATGGCTGGTTTGGAAGTGTTCGTCTTTGACGATTGGAACTCCGACCGCCAATCGGCCCCGAATACCCCCGCACTTCCTGATAAGGTTGTTTACGTCGATTTCAATTCTGACGGGGTGCAGCAAGCCAACGAACCGATTGGCATTACCGACGCGAATGGCGTTGCTCGCTTTAGTGGATTGAAGCCAGGCAACTATTCTATCCGGTTGTTGGGTGAGTCGAAAACCTTGGTTCAGACGACGGCGACGCTGCCCGCACCCAGTGGAACATGGTTATCCAATCTCGGACTGCAGCAGTCGTTGCGTTGGGAATCCGATGATGTTGCGTGGTTTACCGCTGGAAACTCCATCCAACGGTTGAATGTCGAAACAGGATCCATCCAGCAAAGGATCCCACTCGATGGCACCCTTAAATCTGCCGCGATGATCGATTTGAATAAGGGCATCGCAGTTGTTGAGCGGAACCTAGCGACGCGACTGGTTGCGTTTGATTTGAGCACAAGCAGACTTGAAGATTTGCCAGCCTCGGTTGAGAGACCCAGTCAGGTCTATGGTGTGGATGGGTCGGTTTATGTTCGTGGCAAGGCCCTCCATGGCGAGGGGTTGTTTTCCGTTTCCCAGAGCACAGGGCCGGGTGCAGGTGAACCGTGGTCGATCGGTACTAGCCCGGTCGTCGATGGACTAACAGCAGGATCCACTGTTCACTCCAGCGGTGGACAATTCCTTTTGGTGCAAGAACCGACAATCGATGGCGGTCAACGCATCTCCTCGTACCGAGTAGGGAACGGTTTTTTCGAACTCACCGCGGAACGTGCCTTTGCAGGCCCTGAAGGAGCCAGTGTCCGGTTTTCGAGCAGTTCTCCAACGGGTGACAAGATTGTTTTAAGTTCGGCAAATGGCGCGATGGTTTTGGACAACGGTCCAGGGTTGCCCACCGTAGCCAACCTTGTGGATGCCGCTGGGCCTTCAGTTTTCGATCTGAGTCGAGGCATCTTGATAACCTCCTCGAAGTCGAATCCATCGCGGATTCTTGGCTGGTCGATGCAGACATGGCTAAAGCAATTCGATGTATTGTTCTCGGATACCGGATCGCGCATGGCAGCGGACAAGACCGCTTGGTCGATGGGGTTTCTGAACGACAGCTTGGTAGGGATTCGTGATGGTGGTTTGTACCGTCATTCGTTTGCTTTGCCCGGGGCTAGTGCCGCTGCGATTAGCGATGGGGTAATTCATCAGGTCGCCATTGGCGTTCGAAGCCACGGGTACAACACCAAACCGACGCTTCAGGCATTGCCCAGCATCAGCACGCAAGAAGATTCACCGATCGCACTTGCCAAGAGCTGGTTTGACCAATCGGCTAAGGACAGAGATGGGGAATCGATTTTTTATGTGATTCGCGAATCCAATGGGTCGATCGGGACGTGGCAATGGGCGGCTGCATCGGGCGGTGTTTATTCCCCGAGTCCCAATGCCAATGGCGTCGATTCGGTGGTGGTACAAGCGTACGACGGACGCGACTGGTCTGTTCCTCAGACGTTGACGGTTCAGGTCCAACCGCTCAATGATCCTCCCGAAGGGATCGATACGCCGAACAGCTTGATTGTCGATGAAGGTAAATCAGGAGTCTCACTCGGTGCTGTCCGGGTAATCGACAAGGACTCCGATAGCCAATACCGATACACTGTTTCTGATGGTAGATTTTTGATCGATCGAGGGTTGTTGGTGCTCGCTCCAGGTGTCTCTCTCGATTATGAATCCGAACAAGCTGTGGTGCTGGTGATCTCAGCGACAGAAGTGGCTCTGGCCGATTCGATCAAGAAGACCGTAACCGTCCAAGTGAGAGACCAAAATGATCCTCCCACCGGAATGCTTCTGACCGGGAGTGGGCAAGTCCCCGAAAAGAAGCCGGGTTACGTTGTTGGAAATATCTCCGTCATCGATCCAGATAAGAACGAGGTGTATGACATTACCGTTTCGGATCCACGATTCGAAGTGGTTGGTAGCGTGGTAAGGTTGAAGCCCGGGACGAGTGTGACTTACAAGGAACCAGGCTGGATCGATCTTGCGTTTACCGCGACATCGAGGAATTACGGCACCAGTTTGCAACGGTCCGACCGATTGCGAGTCATTCCGGATGCAACCCCCTACCACAACGACATCAATCCCATGGATGTCGATGGCGATGGTAAGGTGACACCGCTGGATCCTTTGACCATCATCAACTACATCAACACCAACGGCCCAGGTGTGGTAAAGCCTCGAGGTGAAGGGGAAAGCTATGGGGATTTGGACGTCGATGGCGACGGCAAAGTTTCTCCGCTTGATATCCTGATCATTATCAATGCGATGAATCGACCTGTGCTCAATGGATCAGGCGAAGGTTCCGGCTCGCAGGGCGGCTTGGTACCTGAAGGTGAGTCTAGCAAGGGAGTCCCGCCGCCCCTTTCCGACGCGTTGGCACTTCCAGGTTCACTGCCGGTGCCCTTCGAAGTTGATGGTCAAATCGAACCACTTCGAAGAACGAAGCGCCGCTAATCAGCCTAGACGTATGTAACGTGAGGCGATGCGGGGAACAAGCACAGAGTGTTGATCCTTCTTAGAACGCGTGACGGTGTTGACGGTGCATCCATAGTCCGAGGCCAGGGTTTCGAATGAAGTAAAACTCTTCGCCTTCGCGGCTTTCGTGCCAGCCGTCGTTGATGTCGGCAACGGAATACTCTTTCATGGCCCGACCCCATTCTCCATATTCATAGCCGACACTTCGGATTTCTTCCCGAGTTAAGGTTCCGGGGCAGTACTCCACGGTAAAGCGGTTCTCGGTCGAGCCGTGTATCAGGTGGGATGCAGTGGACAGGTTGTTGCCTAGGTCTTCATTGCGAGTGACGCATTCAAGTATTTCTTCACTGGTGCGGTAGCCATACTTGCGGATGAGTTGGTCGACTTCGGGCTGCTCGCCGAATTTGGCAACACCAGGTGCAACCACAACTAGTTTTCCGCCATCAGCGATGGCCATGCGGGTACGATAAATTGCTTTGTTGCCTACCCACGTCTTTTTGTATTTATCCGGATCCATCCAGACGACAATTTTCTTCGGAGCTCGATCGAGTCGGAAGCAGTTGACTCGAGCCGATAACTCCCCGGCTCTGAAAAAGACGGAATGATCATCGCCGATGTATAGCCCTCGTACCACTGGTCCACGATCGACGGTGGATTCAACGACGGTGAGAACGTAGAGAATACGATACGGGGTTAGGAATAGTTCGGCGCCTCGATTCAGGATACGGCGGAGGGGGTTGTCGCAGCGTCCCATGATCCGTTCGCAACCGTACAGAGCGCTCAAGTAATGGCTGTCATCGATGCCAGCGACACCTCCGGTACCAACAAAGATGTTCTTCGTGTAGTTTGCCATCCCAATCACTTCATGCGGAACGACTTGGCCGATCGACAGAATCAAGTCGTGCCCACCTCGGGTGATAATCCGGTTGACCTGGGCTGGCCATGGCTTTTTATAGATCCCCTCGGTGGCATCCTCGACGAACTCAGAGTCAACGTGACCGAGTGTTTCAACATCCGATTTATAACGATGAACGCGAATCAGCGATCGGGGAAGATCGCCGAACATCTTTTGAAGTTCCCCTTCGTTCATGGCTTCGTGGGTCCCCAATGCGGGCATAACATCGGATAGCTTGTGACCGAGCAATTGGTGGGCAGCCCTTGTGATCGGTCCCGCTTGAGAGTCCAAACGGGTGTGGTCGGGAGGGATCGCGAGGACTCGATGGACGTGCCCGATTTGGTGCAAGCAAGAATCGATTGCGTTCAAGAAGTCCTGTTCACCCAGTTCGTGCTCAGGACTGCCGACGGAATAGTAAATGGTCATGCTGGTTTTTCGCTGCCTGGAGTAAATGACGAAAGACGTTCTGTTGAGAACGTCTTTCTGTCCGCATGTTCGCGGTACGGGGCATCAGTTTAGCGAAAAAATTAACGCAAGCAGAGGGGCGATTAACTTGCTTGGGAGGCCAAATAGGCCAGAAGGGGCTTTTCAGGGATCGGGAGATTCATGATGGGAGCGAAGTCTACCATCGACTCATCAACGCGTCCAAGGAGTTCGATCAAGTTGATTTGCTGTTTCGTATCGATGCGTGCAAAGCCCTTAATAAAGTCCACTTCTTCCGCCCAGTCTTTGTCTTTGCAGGCCGGTAGTAGGGCGGCGATCGCGACACAGGCGGCGGCGACTTGAGGATTGCTTCCGCCGAGCAATTCGTTCAAGGACGGATGGCGTTCGACGAGGACCGCAAAGTCTTCGGGCAGATGCCAAGTCCGGCAGAGCTGTGCTGCTGCCTGGGCGTGGTCCCATCCGAACACCTCTCGCTCAAGGCTGGAAAGACGTAGTTTTTCGCTCACTCGGCGATTCATCAAGTTCTCGTATTCCGCCGGTAATGCTTTCAGTAGAAAAGGGATCGCCATATCCTGGAGCAAGGCTGCAGCGAAGAGTTCTTCGGCATTGACGAGCATCAACTCTCGACCGACGGCACGGGCGAACAAGGCTCGTCGTAAGGAGTCTTGCCACAATCCTCGCAAGTCGAAGGGGCCGATCTTGGGATTGGGGACGATGGAGAAAACTGCGCTCCAGAGAGCAAAGTTTTTGATGGTTCTCACACCAACCAGCGTCAATGCTTGCTGAACCGACGAGATCTCCCGTGAGAATCCGAAGTAGGACGAGTTCACGAACCGAAGGACTTGGCCCATCAATCCCACGTCAGCTTCGATTGGCTTTGCGTAATCCGCCGGACCTTTCGATGGGTCTTGGGACAGTTCCAGGAGTTTCATCGCACTGGTTGGCAATGCTGGAATTTGGGTATTGGCGAGGACTTCAGCGAGGCTTGGGCCGGACTTTACGGTCGTCATAACGTAGTTTTCCGAAATTACAAACGAGAACGATTTTATTGCTCAAGAAGCAATGCACGCCACAACCGTAGGTTGCAAATAAGGGCATGCAAATGAGTCAGTAAAAAACAAAAAATGCACTCGGCGGAGATTGCAAGCCCGTGGTCCGGTTATTCCGATTCTGCCGATCAAAATAACTCAAAAAAAATGAGCTTTGAATAAAGTCGTCGATGAGTGCATAGATTGGGAACGTACCGAAAAGACGTGGTAATTCTCTATAGGCTCGTTTAGCGCTCCGCGAGTCACCTGCAACCCCCAAACTCGGGGGCAAGACTTCCGATTAGAAAATTCACCTGGTGTCCCCTCATGGAATTGGTCCAAGTCAGAAACTTACGCAAAGTTTACGCCGACCATTCCCGAGACCCGTATGTTGCCGTTGCGGATCTGAGTTTCTGTGCCCGAGCAGGCGAAGTGTTTGGATTGCTCGGACCCAATGGTGCGGGTAAGACGACCGCCCTGCGAATCCTCGCTACCGTCTTGCAGCCCACTTCAGGTTCCGCTTCTGTTTCGAGCTTTGATGTTACCACCCAAGCCGAAATGGTGCGGTATTCGATTGGATTTGTGTCCAACAATACCGCCATCTACGAACGCATGACACCATGGGAGTTTGTTGAGTACTTTGGACGTCTCTACGGGGTTCGTGCCGAGGTTCTGAAAGAGCGGATGGAAACCGTTTTCCAACGCCTCAATATGAACGATTTTAGAGATGTTCCCGGTGGAAGATTGTCGACCGGAATGAGGCAAAAGGTCTCCATAGCACGTGCTCTCATTCATGATCCATCGGTATTGATTTTCGATGAGCCGACTTTGGGGCTCGATGTGCTTGTGACGCGATCGCTCCAAAACATTATTCTAGAACTCCGCGACCAAGGCAAATGCATTCTTTTTTCGACGCATATTATGCGGGAGGTCGAAAGGCTCTGCGATCGAGTAGCCATCATGCATCGAGGGCATGTGCTCGACTTCGGAAGTTTGACGGAACTCTCCGAGCGTCACGGAACCAGTGATTTTGAGGAGTTGTTTTATCGGTTGATCGTACAAGCGGAAAAAGAATTAGCGAAAGATCCGTCCCTGCCTCCTTTGGAGGGGCTTGAAGATGCCCTGCTACAGACTCAAGGGAGGCTTTCATGAATTGGAATCATGTTCGACTGATTTTTGTTCGTGAACTGAAAGATCAACTACGCGATCGTCGCACGATGTTTACCATCTGCGTGCTGCCACTGCTCCTGTATCCCTTCATGGGGTTGATGATGCTGCAGTTGGCACAAGTGAAACGGCAACCGCAATTGTCGATTGCAGTTGTTGGAGACTCTCAGTGGTTGCAGATTTCGGGCGCGGCCAAGGATCTTTCTGGATTGGAGAACGGTGGTTCTAGCACCAATTCCGACGGCGTTCGATGGTCGAAACCAAAGGATCAGTGGGGCGTTGGCGAGGAAGTGCATTCAGTGCTGCGCAGCGAACGGAGCGGACGCAATGGAGGGCCGTTCGAATTGACAGAACGAAGCGGAAACAGCATCGTTTCGAAAATCGATCGTAGCAAGATTGAGAGTTGGCTGAAACAAGCCCAAGCGGACGTAATGCTCTTCGTTTCCGATGATGTCGCCGATAGTTCGGTGGAACACGTTCGACCGGAGTCGTCCGGGAATCTGGATTCCGCCGAAGTTCCAACCGCAGCACCTGCCAAGGAACCGATCGTGCTGGTACTCAGCAATCAAAGCGTTGAAAAGTCTCGATTGGCGATCTTGAAGCTGCAAGAGTATATCGGCCGTTGGCAAGACGGTTGGGTGCGCAATCGACTCCATGCGGTGCGTGTTGACGAGCAGGTCTGGAGTGCGCCGAAGATAGAACATGTTGATATCGCCTCCACCGAGCAAAAACAAGCGTTGGTATGGTCGAAAATCTTGCCATTTATATTGCTGGTTTGGGCGTTGACCGGGGCTTTTTATCCTGCGATTGATCTTTGTGCAGGCGAAAAAGAACGAGGGACTCTCGAGACTTTGCTGAGTAGCCCTGCGACGAGACGCGAGATTGTCTGGGGGAAACTCCTCACCGTAATGTGTTTCAGTATTTCAACGGCACTGTTGAATTTGATGAGCATGTTCGTCACGACTACGTTTGTGTTCAAGCAGTTTTCGGAAGCGGCACCTGCCTCAACGTTGGGAGCACTGGGGCCGATTTCGCCAAGCCTAATTTTCTGGTTGGTGATTCTGGTGCTGCCTATGTCTGCGATGTTTAGCGCGTTGGCGTTGGCCGTCGCCAGTCTGGCTCGAAGCAGCAAGGAAGGGCAGTACTACCTCATGCCCTTGATGTTGGTCGGCTTCCCACTTGTGATCTTGCCGATGATGCCGGGAATGGTTTTGTCGACAGGGACCAGTATTGTTCCCGTAACGGGGCCAATCCTGCTCTCGAGAGCATTCATGGATGGGGAATACTCGAATGCGATTGCGTATTTGCCGTCGGTGATTTGCGTTACCGCTTTATGCTGTCTGCTTGCAGTCCGTTGGGCGGTCAAGCAATTCGAAAATGAAGCGGTGCTCTTCTCTGACACTGAAAAACTGACCATGAAAGGCTGGTTGAAACGGCTTTGGTTGCAGCGAGCGGACTATCCTAGCGCTGCCGAGTCGGTACTGTGTGGTCTGTCAATCTTAGTCGCTTTGTTTTTTGGACGGCTAGCGATGGGAAGCAATGAGCTATCATGGATGCCGATTGCGAAATCGACGGTTGTGATCCAAGTCGGGCTAATGCTGGGCCCCGCGTTGATCATGGCGATCATGTTGACTCGGTCTCTCCTGTCTTCACTGCGACTGAATCTGCCGCAACCTGAGGATGTTTTGTATTGTGCAATGCTCGCCGTGTGCTTGCATCCCACCTATGTTTGGTTCGCAGGTGTCGTCAGTCGAGAGTATCCGCTTGGCGAGGAAACTACCCAAACACTTCAGCAGTTCGACTCTATTTTGAGTTCGGTTCCCCTCTGGAGCGTCTTGCTAATCCTGGCGGTTCTGCCAGCTCTGTGCGAAGAATTGGTTTTCCGAGGCTTTATTTTCTCTGGGTTATTGGAAAGCAAAGGCGTCTTGCGAGCGGTGATTGGATCAGCGGTTTTGTTCGGGCTATCCCACGGTATCCTCCAACAAACGATCTGTGCAACGTTTACTGGAGTGCTGTTAGGGTGGCTTGCGTTTAGGACCGGAGGGATGATCTGCACCTTTGTGTTTCATGTGATTCACAATGGGCTTTCGATGTCCATCGCCGTGTTTTCTGCCTCGCGAATGCCGGTTCCATCATCACTCGATGGATTGGTCGATACACAGAGCGGCGCATGGGCGTACTCGACGTATTGGAGCCAAGTAAGCGTTGCTTTGGCGGTCGCGATCTTGTTCTGGATTTCAATTCGCCCCCGTAAATTGTTACCGGAGAGGGTGCCCCTAGTTCCAGATGCACGCCCTACAACCTTGCAAGGCTCCGCGATGTCCTGACGGCGTTGGTGTTGTCCGTCCAAGCCAGAGCGGTCGGTGATGCTGCATCAGATAGAATCGATGGGCGCAACGATCTCCAGCAACTCGATGGCTGGCTCTCTGTCGCAATAAATCATCGCAGTGCGTCCAAAGGTCGTGGTTCCTTCTGCAACAGAAAATAACCTTGCCAGAGCCGAACCACAGGTCACTCGAACGAGATCGAACAGCTCGATTTCCCGAAGAACCTGATGCTCGATCAATACTCTCCCTAAAGGTTTTTTTTCCTCGAGGATTTCGGCACGTGGAGCTTCCGCGATCGTGGCTAGATTCAGTCGTACGATTCCGTATTGGACCACGCGATTTGACTTCTGTAATGTCAGCAAGATCTCGCGGCAATAGTGTGTCGCATTTTTCGACGAGCGAAGAACCTTCACGTTGACCGAGTCCCGGTGGAATGCCTCAACCGTCACCGTC
Organism: uncultured Pirellula sp.; assembly: GCA_903930765.1. Taxonomy (GTDB): domain Bacteria; phylum Planctomycetota; class Planctomycetia; order Pirellulales; family Pirellulaceae; genus JBKCUI01. The sequence continues at coordinate 4,915 of CAIYZV010000410.1, read as the reverse complement.
ATATGATGATTGTGGTTCAAGAGGTGATTGTAGCCGGCTGGGGTTGCCGTCGCGCTGACGCTCTGAAATGCTCCCAGTTCTTTCGGATCGGAGTAATAAACGGCGATCAAAGAATCCAAGGACACCCGCGATAGACGATCTGCCGAAGTTTGGCTCGAGGTCACGGCTCGGGATGGATTCCCCTTCGGCTCAGTCATCGATGGCTGTTCCTTCGAACAGAGTCAGGCTCGCGCCAGTGGAAGTCGCGCCGGTGGAAGTCGCGCCGGTGGAAGTCGCGGAAGTGATGGTTCGAACGACAGCGTTATTATAGGCGGAAGTCCCCCCCAGCGAGAGGGCTGTTTGGAGCCTGTTAACAAAACGGTTACGTGAGGGGGATTCGCAATCCATCGTAAGCCAACCCAACGTGCTCCGGCAGTTCCCGTGAAAACGTGGTGTAATCCAGTTCGTGTGACAGGTGGGTCAAGAAGGCTCGCTTGGGCTGCAATTCCTCGATCACGTCCAATGCTTCTGGCACCGAAAAATGCGTTGGGTGGGATCGCATTCGAAGAGCGTCGAGTACGAGGCAGTCCAATCCCCGCAGCATCTCCATGCTGGATGACTCAATCCGATTGGTGTCTGTGCAATAAGCCACATTTCCGATCCTATATCCAAAAACGGTGCAGTGCGGACCATGGATTAAGGGGATCGGCGTGAGCGTGGCTCCCAGTATTTCCAAAGGCGATTCATCGATGGTGCGGATCTGCAGTTGCGGGGCAGCACCAGGATGGGTGTGCTCTCGGTCGAGGAATGCGTAATCGAAAACCTTTCGGATTCTGGCTTCGACGGTCGGTGTCGCATAGAGTGGAATCGGATGTCCTAAAATGAATGGGAACAACCGCACATCGTCGAGTCCGTGCAGATGGTCTGCGTGTTCGTGGGTGTACAGGACCGCGTGGACCAGGCCAATCCCTTCACGAAGCAGTTGATTCCGTAAATCGGGTGGCGTATCGATCAATAGGTTTCCTTCGGGGAGTCCCACGATCGCACTTGAACGAGTCCGTTGGTTTCGAGGATGCCCACCGGTGCACACAGCGCACGAGCAACCGATGCAAGGGACCCCGACACTGGTCCCTGTTCCCATGAGAATCATCTCTCCACGGATGTCGATCGATTGGTGAATCCCCGCTGTCAAACTAGTTCTCCTTGACTGGTAACCATTGATTGGTCATCCTCGATACGCACCCGAAGCGCAGGCAATCAAACGTACCATTCGACGTATGCTCGCGATCGACTGTCGAGCGTCCGAACATCTTCGACCCGAAACCGACCACCACTCGCATCGACAAAATGAACGGTCCAAGCGCTGACGCGACGGACGTCCTCCTCGGAGTTCAGCACGAATTTCGTACGCCCGAAATTGGTTTCCACTTCCCACTCGCACGGTTCCTGCGTCCCCGACACCCAAAGAACGCGTAGTATCTGCGGAACGAACTCACGGAATGCTAGCTCCTGTTCGATCAATTCCCGATCCTCTTGGCGGATAGAATCCAAATCGCGCAGACACGCCAATTCGTCACCGTCACTTGCGAGGATGGAAATCCATTCCTTGGGGGTTGAGACAGGAAAGAGTGGTACGACCGTGCAGTCGGCATAGCGACGCCCGCTCCCATCGGTCAGTTCAAGGTGCTTCCATGAATCTCTGGACAACTGGAATTTCCAAGTCCCCTCTTTGGATCTTATTGCATCGGTGCGGGCGCGTTCTGCGAGGACACCAATCGTGGGCCCAGTGTTCGAACGCTCAGTGGGATTTGCTGTCATAAGGTTCAACAAAGGGTCGAGGAATCGTGGAAAGATCGCGACGTCGAAGGAGCCAGCATTCTAATAAGGAATCCGAGGATTGTGGACCTGCGGATCAGGCCAAACAGACCCAAAATCCGTCTTGACCCATATTTTGTTACCTTCGTACACTCTCCGCATTGCTTAAGTTACCGCCTCGAACAGGCCACTCTCAGGATGGGTGTGGCTAGGCGAAAAACCGTTTCGGGGTCCGCACCCCGACTCACCGTCGCATCATTCATGAGGAATACCATGCGAAAGACCCAAAGAACCCAAGGACACGTTTCCCGTTTAGTGCTGCGTCGATCCCTATGGATGGGGTTGGCGATCGGCGTTATTTCGACATCTGGTTCTGTTCTGAATGCCCAAGACCGTTCTGGTACCAAAGGGACCCAGCAAAAGGTCCCAGCGCAAACCGCCTCGGCTTCGAAGAACCTAAAGGATGCCGACGTTGGTCCAGCAGTCGTTGCATTGGTCAATGGTCAGCAGATCAGTCTGCAGGATCTCGCGCAGCAGTGCACGCTGCGTCACGGCGAAACCATCCTGGAAAACATGGTGAACAAGTACATGCTTCTCCAAGCATGCCAACAACGAAAAATTGAGATTACTCAAAAAGACGTTGACGACGAGATCGCGCGGGTTGCAGCGAAATTCAATCTCAACGTCCCGATGTATTTGAAGCTGTTGCAGGACGAGCGAAACATAACTCCTGAGCAATATGCTTCCGACATTATTTGGCAGATTCTAGCGCTTCGGCGTTTGGGCCAAGACTTGATCCAAGTCTCCCCGCAAGACATCGATCGTGCATTTCAGAGCGAGTTTGGGCCAAAGGTCCAAGTGCGAATGATCGCTTGCCGAGAGCTAGAGAAACTGCAGAAGTTGCATGAGCAAGCGGCTGCGAATCCCGATGAGTTCAAGAAACTAGCGTTGCAGAGCGAGGATCCACAGAGCGCCAGCGTCGAAGGTCTGTTAGAGCCGATCCGACGACACTCGGGTGATGACCAATTTGAAGAGGTCGCATTTTCGTTGCAACCCGGTCAGGTCTCCAAAATTTTCAAGGCGGGGGATGGCTACGTCACGCTGCAATGCGTCCGACACTATCCGCCTGCAAATCCACCCGCGGCACAGATGGTCGAGATTCAGTCCCGAATTCGGACTGAGCTCGAAGAGCAAAAACTTCGAGATTCGGCAGAAAAAATTTATACCGAGCTGCGCAACAAAGCTCAGATCACTTTGGTTTTGGGCAAGCCAGAGTTGCAAGCGCAGTACCCAGGTGTGGCGGCCATCATCAATGGCCAAAGCATTGTCATGGATCTGCTTGAGAAGGAATGCGTCAAACGATTCGGCTCGCAAATCCTCGAAGGCGAAATCAACCGAAAATTGGTCGAAGAGGCCCTTGCAAAGGCTCAATTTCAAATCACCCAAGCGGAAATCGATTCGGAGATCCGCAATACCGCCGAGTTCTATGGTTATGTGAACGCAGATGGCACCCCTGACATCAATCGATGGATTGGGGATGTGCTCAGCGAGGAAGGAAAGACAGTCGATTTGTACGTTCGCGATGCGGTCTGGCCAACGGTAGCATTGAAGAAACTCGTCGCGGACAAATTGCAGGTCACCGAAGAAGATCTCCAAAAAGGTTTCGAGGCGAATTTTGGTCAACGGGCTGAAGTCCTCGCGATTGTCATGAGCAATCAACGCACGGCTCAAGAGGTTTGGGAAATGGCTCGCAACCGCCCGACAGAGCAATTCTTCGGCGAACTGGCTTATCAGTTTTCGGTAGAACCAAGTTCCAAAGCGAATTACGGTAAGGTGCCCCCGTTGCGACGTCATGGTGGACAGCCCAATCTCGAGAAAGCCGCATTCGCGCTCAAGTCGGGAGAGATGTCCGGCATCATCGAAGTCGGTGGCCAGTATGTGATCCTGCGATCCCAGGGGTATACCAATCCCGTGGTCCAAGATTACAGCGCTGTCAAAGACGAACTTGCCAAGGAATTGAAGGAAAAGAAAACTCGCGTTGAAATGGACAAGTACATGTCCAAGTTGATTGCGGATGCTCAGATCACGAACTTCCTCAATCCCAAGAAGAGCCGCGTGGGTGCCGTCGAGACCCAAGCTTCCCTTGAGGAATTGAAGAAAGTTCAAGTTAAGCGATGAGCGACTTGAATGAGCAGCCGATCGCGAAACGTCGATGGGTCCCACGCCATCGACGAATGGCAATCGATATCTCGATCGCATCAAAGTCCGTACCCAGCTTTCCCTTGATTCGGAGGATGCAGTTGGGAGGACTTGACGCAGCACGGCGCTCTGCCACAAACCGCATCGGTTGGACGGCGCTATTCCTCCATGCCTATAGTCGTGTTTGTTGCGAAGTCCCTGAGCTTCGGGATATTTACGTATCCTGGCCCAACCCATATCTCTATCGACATCCCGAAGTCGTCGCATCCGTGACGATACACCGATGCGATAGAGAAGGAAATGAACGTTTGATTTGGGGGCGAATTCAATCCCCCCATCAACTCGCCATCGAGTCCGTTCAAACGAGTGTTGACCGATTCACTCACGGATCGATCGATGAGGTATTTGCCGATGGGTTGCGCATGGAGCGAAGACCGCTAATCCAAAGGCGCGCGACTTGGTGGTTGTTGACCAGGTGCTGCGGGCGCAAGCGAGCAAAACATGTCGGGACGTTCAGTATTTCCAGCCTAGGGCAATTCGGTGCCCTCAACGGACATCACCCTTTGGTCACCACGAGCAGTCTTGCGATAGGGCCATTGGAACAGGATGGAAAATGCGACGTTGCCTTGATCTGCGATCACCGCGTGATCGATGGGGTTCTCGCTGCACGGGCATTGCAAATGCTCGAAACTCTTCTCTTGGAATCTGCCGACGGGCTGCGACTTCCTCAGCCGCTTTCTTCCGCCGCATGAAAGCGTTGGCGTTTCGAGCGGCAACGATTCTGCCAATTCGATTCGGGAATCGGATATACTGGCACCTTCGACGGCTACCGCACTGGATTCCATTACCCTTGGATTCCATTACCCTTGGATTCCATTACCCTTGGATTCCATTACCCTTGGATTCCATTACCCTTGGATTC
>CAIYZV010000409.1 GCA_903930765.1 uncultured Pirellula sp. | reverse complement strand
CGTGTCGCGATTGTGACAATCGCGGGTGCGGTGTGAATGGTGTCACCTTTGCTGGCGTGTTGCCATCCGGCAGCATCTCCACAACAGGTGCAGGTGCGGCTTCCTCCGGAATTTTGACCTGCTCCCACAAAGTGCTCTGTCCCCGGAAGGAATCCCTGTGACGAACCTCTGGATTCCCGCATCCACGAAAGCGATGGGCTCCTACCCATTTTTGACAATTATTCAGTTATTTCCGGTTTTTCAGTTTTCATTTGGGGGGGGGGGTTACACTAATTTCTTATGAAGCAAGGAAAGGGTACTTTTCTGCAAGGATTGCTTTTTTTTTCTGTTCTTGGGGTGATCTTTATAATGAGATGTTTTCATTTGTTTCAACTGGTGGTGTCGTGTCTGGCGGTGCTGGTCGCTACGGCGGGGCAGGTGCAGGCGGGCGTTATCACCTACACAGACAAAACTTCCTTCATGGCCGCACTGGCGAGTTCTTCAATGGATAACTTCGATAATCTGCCTGCTGGCTTCTTTGCTGGTCCACATAACCGAACAGTCGGGGCTTACACGTACCAAGCGACAGCAGTTAACGGTTTCTACCGAGTTGGCTCAGGCAGTGACAGTTGGTTGTCGACTAACATTGCTACAGATCCGATAGAATTCACGATCAATGCCGGTGGCCCGACCGCAATCGGAGGCTTTTTCTTTGCGACTAATTTAAGTGGTGCGTTAACGAACAGTACTGTTTCAGTCTCGATTAATGGTGGCTTGTTTGGGCAATCAGTATCGACGAATTCGGCGACGAACTTCTTCGGTTGGGTCTCCACGGACGGTACGCAAATCAGCTCGCTAAGAGTCTCAACGACTGATGCCAATACTTATCCGACTGTCAATGACCTGATTCTCGGCCAAGCTAACTTTTCTGCCGTTCCTGAACCCACTAGCCTCGCCATGTTCGGCATCGGTGCATCTGTCGCTGGAATCACTGCCGCTCGTCGCCGCCGACGTGAGAAGCAGCAAAAAACCACAGCCTAGTCTTTCACAACTACAGGCAATCGAAACGGACGGCCATGATAGTCGTCCGTTTTTCGTTGGTGCAGTTGAAGGTAAGAACTCAGGTGCCATGCACCTGCAACTGCAAAGTCAATATGGAACGTTATTTACGTCAACACTTTCCGCAGCGTGTGGGATTCATCAACCCGCGTTACGCGGAATCAAGATAGACGAATCCTGAATTGTTGGCAGCACCCGGTGCCATGCACCCGGGGCTGCATGCCCTTCAAGGCCTTTGCAAAATTGCGATCCGAAACCATGCCGCACGCACCCCGAATCAGGGGTGCCAGAAAATAGCCGGTTGGTCAGCGCAGCGCCACCACCGGAACTGATCCCCGAGATGTTCCCAATTCGAATCCGCAAGGATGAGTCCGTACAAATTGCAAGGGGAAGCGAACTGGGGGCACGGCATGCGGTAGGTTGCGTGTTGCGATCATGTAACTCGGGTGCCATGCACCTGCAGCTGTCTCGTGAAACTCTTTCGCATGCCCCACAGTGATTTGGTGGATACGAATTCCTTCGGGTATAGCTGCTTTAAGCTCCACCATCATGCCAGTAGAAAGCGTTTCAACCCAACAATAAGATCGAAGTGTGGATCGGTTGTCCAACGCCCGCAAAGCAACGGCAAAATCGAACGCTACACAGAACTCTCAAGAGCGATTTTATTCGACCCAAGTGCCACTTGCTTTTGGCTACAATGAGATAAATCCGAAGGTCGTGTTGTGGGAGTCCCTAATACGCCCAGCATCTTTTTTGTCGGTCATTTACTAAGCTAAACCTAACCAACTTTTACGCTAATTACGCTCGGCAGAAACATATGAACCGAGCTACATATCGCCTCGAATGCGTCTCACACGAATGCGTCTCACACGAGGGCGAAACCCTGCGAGCAAAGAGCCAACGGCTCGATGCTCGCTGCATCAAACGTTGCCGCTCCCCTGCCGACGCAACGCTGGGTCCACCGCCGCGGCCATGGCCGCTTCATCCAATGTTCCGCCAAAAAACATATTGAGCTGAGCCGCAGCCAAGGCAGGCGTGGCAACCGACAGGTCATAGTCGATTCCTAACACCGTGAATCGATCGGGGTGCTGCATCAAGTACTTTCGAACCTCCTCGACCTGCCGTCGAAAAGTCACAGCCAATCGCCGATCCGGAATGCGAGCACCCTGCTTCTGCAATCGCTCCAGCATTGCCCGCTGGGATTGGACCACATCCGCCAGGCAACGCTCCATGAACACGATGCGATAATCGGGACCTTCCGGCAATCCAGGCAATAGATGCGCAATCAGCTTGACCGACTTACCTCGTGCATCTTCGACCCAGCTTTTGTCTCCGCTGGGCTTCTTCGCCGGTTCGAATTCTAAGTAACCCCGTGGATTGTCGGCGTCGGCCACGCGCTCGCCATCGGTCAATGCCATCACCCCGCCAGCCGCCAGCATTTGCATCATCATCGATGTCCCTGATCTGGGGAGACCAGAGACGATGACCACGGTGTCGGGCCCGATCGGTTGACCCGTGCGATGCCCCATGCGTTCACCCGACAACGCGTTGATTCGGATCGGCTCCTTCCAGAGCAAATCCAACTGGAGATCTTGATCATTGGGCACACTCCCACCCGCCCGATAGGTTTCGATGCGATCCGTCGCTGCCTTGGCCAACCGCCTGTGTTTGCGAGCCATTTTCGGTCGATTGGCGAGTTCATAAACATGAGCCAATCGCCGATGGGCTTGGGGAAAGACTGAATGCTGTGTAATTGCGACTTGGAATGCATCCACGCTGGACTTGTACCGACGAAGGCGACACAAGGCCCGACCGCGTAGATAATGCCCCAGCGGATGGTGGTAGATCAATCCCACGGCCGCCGTCGCCTCGCGAAGCGCTTCGCGATTCTGATCCAGTCCTAAACGCGCGCGAGCCAGTCCGATCCGAGCGTCCACGCTGAGCGGATCCCACTCCAAGATCTTGTGGTAACACTCCACAGCCGCATCCCATTGCTTCAATCCGATATGGCAATCACCGATCTTGGCATAGAGACTCGGACGATTGTGCAGCTCGACCTGCTCTGCGCGTGTGAGCTCGATCAAAGCGTCCGCGTAATGCGATTGCTCATGAAGCAGCGAACCGCGCAGATACGCCATGGTCGATGGATTCACGACGGCCTTGCGCTGCAACCCCCGCAGCCTCATCGTCTCTGGCTGGGTCCACTCCTCGGGCTTTCTGTCTTTCCACTTTTCCTTCAGTTCTGCCAATTCGCTCAGCGCAATTTGAGCGTAACGCTGCTTCTCCTCGATTAATCGACCCAACGTCAACGACGCTGCCGTTGTTTGCTTCGACTGCAGTTGGCATTCGAACAACTTGACCCCAAACCGCCCTTCGTCTGGAAAGTCGTCCCACAAGGTTTGAAAGAGCTCGATGGCCTCAGGGAGTTGACGACTGGCCATGTAGTTGCGGGCCAAGTTGTACCGCAGTTCACGAATGGTCTGTGCGACGGCTTTGTCCTTGTCTTCGTCCGGCTTGTCGATGTACCCGAGCGCTACGAGTTGTTGCATGGATTCCTCGGCATCGACGAGATCGACCTGCATCTCGGGCGGATGGCGACCGCTGTCACCCGGTACGCCTTCCCAACTCTCGATCCACTCCACCTCAGGAGGCTCGACAAACGCTTGTGTCAGTGCCTTGCCATCCATATCGCTACCGATCGGCAACCCGAACAAGGTCAACAACGTCGGGGTGATATCCAGTAGACTCGCGCCATGGATCAATTCATCCTGTTTGATCCCAGCTCCACGCATCGCAAAAATGCCGAATCCTCGATGCTCATCGGCCGGTCCCGCCGGTTCGTTGGGGAGGACTTGCGGACGCAAATGATCCGAGTGAAATCCATGGTCCGACATCACGATCACCGTCGTGTCCTCCCCGGCCAGCGTCAGCAGGGCACCGAGCATCATGTCGTGGAACTTATACGCAGTGTTGATGACATCCTTGAACCACTCGTACTCTTGCTCCGGGACCCAGTCCAAACGGGGCGGGTGGTATTTCATGAAGCCATGGCAAAAGTGATCGATGCCATCGAAGTAGACAGCCATGAAGTCCCAGGGTTCGTGCTGCATGATGGCTGTCGCCACCGATTGGATCGAAGCCGTGTGAGCCAACGTGTTCATCAATCCGGACAGCCGCTTTTTCGCCTCCGCATCGAACTCTGCCAGCTTCGGCACAAATGGCAAGACTTGCTGCTCGGCCAACTCACCGGGGTGCACTCGGAACTTGCCGAGCTGCCTGGCCAGTCGGGGTGGATGCACGGAATGCGGCTTCACTGGCCATTCCTTTCTATAAGCTACCGTGGCATCTTGAAAGTGATTGGAGACCATTACCCCAGAAATCGGCTCGGCCGGATACGAGGGCCACCAGCCCACGACATTCGATTTCAAGCCGTTCTGTTGAAGTATGTTCCAGACCGCTTTGCACGTCCGGCTGAGGTTGGTGATCGGACGCACGCCACCCGAGCGCATGTCGGGCTCGGCAAAGCCATGCACGCCATGCTTGTGAGCATGCTTGCCCGTAGCAATCGAAGTCCAAAGCATGGGAGAAAGGACCGGGTAGAGCGTGGAGAGATTGCCCATCACGCCGCCGTTGACCAACCGTTCCAAATTCGGCATCTGGCCCGCATCCATAAGCGGCGCGGCCACTTTCCAATCCGCAGCATCCCATCCAATCAAAAGAACCTTGTTCGCGAGACGATCTGGCATAGTGAAAGAGCATACAGAAATGATTAAGGAAGAGAGCGACCATGAAATCGCGTTTCAACAGGCAGCCTTGCAGATGGAAGAAACGAGACCTAAATCAGGATGCAGACCAAATCGAGTTAGTATCCGCGACCACGCGTTGCGAGCCATGATCATTCAAGGCGATGGAACCAATCAAGAGTCTTTGTTACACCAAGCATCCTAATGGCCCCGCAAAGCGGATGAGGGTCCCATTCGTTCGCAACACGTTGAGTGCTACCCAGACACAACGGGTAGCACCCAGTGAGGAATCAAGTCATCGACCATCCCTACCCTAGCTGGCAGCGCCGATTTCAGCATCCGTGCTCTCGGGGGACGCTTTGGTCGTGCGTCTACGGCGATACGCTGCAACGCCAGCCGCGCCTGCTGCGAGCAACGCTAACGAGTTGGGTTCGGGCACGGTGTTGGCGTTGAAAGTGACGTGGACGCCCACGTCGTCAACGGACTCGTAGTGCCACTCCGAAATCGTTACCGTGCCACCCGTGAGGTCAAAATCTATCACTCCGAACCCGTAGTTGAGTCCAGTGCCGATCCCATCATCGAATCGGAATCCAAAGTAGTTGCTGCCAGGCACGAAGCCGAAGTCAAAGTCGTATCCGATGGCATTCCCACCAGAATTCATTGCATTTCTGAGCTGGTAAAATCCGCTCCCAACTCCCCAAACAAAGGGGGACACTGACGGCCCCACAACAAAGCTGGTAGCGAGAGCCTGCACATTGTCCGCAGAATACGGGGCGACCATTCCTCGACCATTGCCCTGTCCGCCAAAACTGGTGTCGCTTGCAACATAAATGGAGCCAGAAGCTTTATGCAGCCGAAACTCGCTGTCGCTATCGCCATCGATATCCCAGGTAACGGAAGTGCCATCGGCCGCCGATACACTCAAACTGACCGGGCGGCCGGTAACAAATATGACACCTGCCTCAGCCGCGGCGGGAACGGCTGCAACCCCAGCTATCGTCCCGGCCGCAGTCACCAATCGTTGCGTGAAATTCTTTCGAGTCGACATCAGTGCAAATCTCCGATCAAAAAACGAAAAACAAACTCTTCCAGAGGACACCTAGACCTCGGAATCCACACTTCGTGCAGAAGACGATAAACCTTCGACGGCAGAGCATAGGGACACACCGCCGACGCACCCGGCTCTGATTTAAGGATACACGCCATAAAAATAAAACAACCGAAACAATTGTTGCAAATTGTTTCAAACCGCTGCCTGTCATGACGCTGTCGCGAACCCAGCGAATGCTGTGTCCCATACGCCTGCCCCCCGAACCTGCTCGCAAGCAGAACTCAGGTGCCATGCACCTGCAACAGCAAAGTCAATAGCGAAGGTTATTTACGTCAACGCTTCCCGCAGCGTGTGGGATTCATCACCCCGCGTTACGCCGAATCAAGATAGACGAATCCTGAATTGTTGGCAGCACCCGGTGCCATGCACCACGGGCCGCAGGCCCTTCAAGGCCTTTGCAAAATTGCGATCCAAAACCATGACCCACGCACCCCGAATCAGGGGTGCCAGAAAATAGCCGGTTGGTCAGCACAGCGCCACCACCGGAACTGATCCCCGAGATGTTCCCAAT
>CAIYZV010000408.1 GCA_903930765.1 uncultured Pirellula sp. | reverse complement strand
GCATTGCTGGCCATCGGCTTCATCACTGCCTTCCTTACGGCAATCTACACCTCGAAGGCATACTTCAAAACCTTCCACGGCACCGAAAAGATTCCTGAAGCGGCGGGCCACCACGCTCATGAGGCCACCGGAACGATGCTGGCCCCGATGGCGGTGTTGGCGGTCGGCGCGATCGGCGTCGGCATCCTACTGGGTCCAACCCATTGGATTCTTGATTACATCACGCAGACTCCTCTGATGGAACATGCTGAGCACCACGAACCGCTTTGGCTCTTGGTGTTATCGGCTTTGATCGCAGTAGCAGGATGCTTCGTCGGTTATGTGCTTTCCAAACGAGAGCCTTCGACCAACCCGGCTTCGCTCGCCACCCGAGTGGCCGACTTTGGCAGCAACCGACTCTATATCGATTGGCTCTACGGAGTCGCGATCGTTCAACCGCTCGAATGGTTTGCGAACCTGTTGGGCTGGTTCGATACCAATATCATCGCAGGGGTAACGGGATGGGTTGCGAACCTACCTCGTTGGATCGGTATGGTTGGTCAGCGGGTCCAGACCGGCCGCATTCCAGCCTACAGCTATTTGACCGCCGTTGGCATCGCAGCAGTCGCCATTTGGATTGTAACGAGAACGAACTGGTAACATGAACTATTTGCTTCCATCCCTTATCCTCGTTCCCCTCGCGGCATCCGTCGTGATATTGTTACTGGGCAACAATCGCGGCAAAGCGATGGTCCCGGTCGGGGTTGTCGCATCGATCATCACGTTGCTGCTCAGCATCGCGTTGGTCTTTCAAGTACACAATGCGCCCGCGGCGGAAGGCTCGGGCACAATCGCTCCCAAGATTCTTTTTGAACCGCAGGCCCTCTCGATCGCTCTTCCAATTTCGGTTGCCAAACAACCGGTCCGATGGCAGTTGATCCTGGGTGCCGACGGAATCTCCGCACTTCTTGTGCTGCTCACCGGAATCATCGGTTGCTTCACCATTGTTTTGGCGACAAAGCAGATCGAAACGCGGACCTCCCAGTACATCGCATTGATGCTCGCATCGATTTCGATGTTGATGGGTGTTTTTGTTTCGATGGATTTGGTCTCCTTCTACGTCTTCTTCGAAGCAGTACTCATCCCGCTGATCTTGCTGATCAATGGCTGGGGCAACGGAGAAAACCCACTGTCCGCCTCTCGCAAGTTCCTCTTGTTCACGTTGGCAGGAAGTATCCCGATGGTGATCGGGCTGATCGCTTTGGCGATGGCTCCGGCTGCCTCAGGGCAACCATCGACTATCTCGTTCATGGAGCTATCCAAACTCGCCGCCGAAACACCCATCCATGGATCGAACTGGGTGGTCTGGCTGCTGCTTCTAGGGTTTGGAATCAAGCTGGCGATTCTCCCGCTGCATACATGGTTGCCGACGACCTACGCCGCTGCACACCCAAACACGACGTCATTGATCGCTTCGGTCGTCGCCAAACTCGGGCTTTATGGGATTATCCGAATCGTGATTCCATTGACCTCCCACTCCCTGATCACGGAAGCTCAATTGCTGATCGGGGCGCTGGGCGCGATCGCGATCGTTTACGGAGCCTTAGTAGCCTTGTCCAAATCGAATCTTCGCGAAGTCCTCGCGTATAGTTCCTTATCTCACGTCGGATTCATCACGCTAGGCTTGATGTCGCTCAACTCCGAAGGCCTCTCCGGAGCGACCCTTCAAATGTTCAATCACGGATTGATCACCGCCAGCATGTTCTGGATCTTGGCCATGCTCGAACAACGCCGTGGACCAGTGTCGCTGGCGACCGAAAACCAAGGCCTCGCGGGTCAGTACCCCAAGCTTGCCGTGCTCCTGGTCTTCTTCACCTTGGCAGGAGCCGGTTTGCCAGGCCTCAACGGCTTCGTTGGTGAACTGCTAGCCATGTCCGGGATGATGCGCGTTTCCGGAACGATCGTGACGATCGCGGTTCTCGGAACAGTCCTAGGAGCTTGGTACGCACTCCGCATCGTCCAGCGAGTCCTCTTTGGCGGTAACGGGAACGGGCAGCACCATGGACACCATCACGCTCATCATCAACCCGAGATGTCCACTGCTTTGGATTTGCGTCCGCTGGAGTGGCAGCCGCTCGTGGTAGTTGCGTTCCTTTGCTTGTACATCGGAGTACTGCCGCAGCGATCGATGAAGCTGTTCCAAGCAGACACCGATCGCATTTCGAAAGTCACGGAGCCAGCCGTCAAGGCCGCGCATCCAAACACCGACCAACTAGTCTCCAAATAGCAATTAGTCTCCAAGTAGCTGGGATCGGCGCCGAAAGACCAAGGCGCCTTTCGAGTTGAGAGTAACGAGAGAAAACTGTGGATACATTACAAGTCATCAAAAACTCGGCAGCCCACCTGAGCCCCGCCATTGCCCTTTTGATCGGTGGCTCTCTGTTGATGTGCGCATCGATCTTTTTCCGTTCAGGAGTCAAGCGGGATGTTCACAACCAACGCAACCTGTTCGCTGTCCTGTCGATGGTGACGCTGGTGGTTGCGGTCCTGCTGAGCTTTTACCGAGGCACTCCGCAACTCGACAAGTACGACGTTGGGTTGTTCCGTTTTGACTCGGGTGCTCTCGCCGCTGAACGTCTAGCCTTTCTCGGCGGATTCATTCTGATTTTGATGTCATGGTCCACCGCTCCCGCCACCCGACTTTGCGAATATTACGGCTGCCTATTGGTCATGCTGAGCGCGATCCCGATCGTAGGTGCATCCAACGACCTCGTCTCATTGTTCTTGGGACTGGAACTGCTGAGCATCCCAACCTACGTGATGCTCGGGATCGTAAAAACCGACAATACCGGTGCCGAGGCGGCGCTCAAGTACTTCATGCTCAGCGCCTTTGCGTCGTGTTTCTTCCTCCTGGGGCTGAGCTACCTCTACGGTGTTGTCGGCTCCACCAACTTGACGGTGATTCAGAGCGACTATGACAATGGAAAACGGCTGATGGCACTGGCACTACTCTTGGTAATGTGCGGCCTCTCGTTCCGGATCACTGCAGTCCCATTCCACTTCTACGCTCCCGACGTCTTTGATGGCACCACCGTGACGTTAGCTGGAATCATGAGTTACTTGCCCAAGGTGGCAGGCTTCGTGGCCTTGGTCCGATTGATCGGAACCGGTGGACTCGGCGAAAGTGCCAGCTCTGTGATTATCCCTGTACTTCTAACCTGCGCTGCAATCACGATGTGCGTTGGTAACTTCCTCGCGACAGCACAAAACAACCTGCGACGACTGCTCGCTTACTCGAGCGTCGCACATACCGGTTACCTGCTGCTGGCACTCGTAGCCCTCGTGCGACAAGATGCCGATGCAAACGTTCTGTACTCGTACCTCGCAGCCTACGCCGCCATGACATTGGGGATGTTCGCATGCCTTGGTGAAATCGAAGCCGCCGGTGGCAATTCGCATTTGATCGGTGATCTCACAGGCATGTTCTATCGGCGACCTGCAGCGACGATCGGATTGACCGTTTCGCTGATCAGTTTGATCGGGTTGCCCCTGACGGCTGGGTTCTGGGCCAAATTCATGGTTTTTGCTGGAATCGTCGCTGACAATCGCGCCGGCTCCTGGAGCATCTTCATGGCCGTTCTGATGGCCTTCAACGCGGTCATTGCAGCGGGCTACTACTGGCGAGTCCTGAGCACGCTGTTCGAGAAGAACGCTGCGAAGACGCCACTGCGAGTCTTCCGCCCGAGCTTGTTTTTTGCCTACACCATCTGCACCGTGCTAACCATCGTGTGGTTCTTTGTACCCGCGATTATGCGATAAGTGATCCAGCGTGGAGACCGATTCGAAACAGACGCGATGGGCTATTCTTGGAATCGGCCGTGTGACCGGCAGGATGGTCGACGCGGTTCGCAGCAATCCTAGACATCGGATCCTCCGAGTCGCTGGCAGGGACCAAACCAAACTCCAAGCATGGCAAAGGGAGTTCGGTGCCGACCACATCGCAACGGACTTCCAAAAGACTATCTCTTCACCCGATGTCGATGCCGTCTACATCGCTCTGCCCCCTTCCTTGCACGCCGAATGGTCGATCCGGGCCTTGGAACAAGGCAAACGGGTGCTGTGCGAAAAACCGCTCGCGACCACTCCGATCGAAGCTCGCGCTATGCTCGACGCGGCTCGCACGCATCGAACTCCCCTGGTTCATGCCACCGGCTTTGTTCATCATCCCCGCTCTCATGCCATGAAACGCAATCTCCAAAGCGGTGAATTGGGAGACATCTGCCGCATCACGGTGGCCTGCTCGTTCTCTGGCATCACCGAACGCCCCGGCGACCATAGAATCCATCAAGAAGCCGGCGGAGGGTGCTTGCTCGATCTCGGTTGGTACTGCGTTTTCTCCACCCTGTGGCTTACCGGTCAATCGCCAGGGGAGATTTTGGCGATGGGAAAACGGATGGCGACTGACAACAAATCGTCCCCAAAATCCATTCCGTGGATGCAACTCCAAGCGATCTCGAAACTCGATGGAGGTGCCGTCGCGTCCTGGGACTGCGGCTTCGATGCCGCGGGCCGCAAATGGATCGAGATCGCAGGAACCAAGGCGTCATTGATCTGCGATGACTTTTTACGGCCATGGGATCCCGCCAAGCCTAGGTATTGGGTCCACGGCACCGATGGCAAAGCCCGCGCGGAACTGGTCGGCGAAAATTGTTTTCAAGAATCGAACCTGCTCGATTTCGTTGCCGATTGTTCGCTCGAAAGCAGTCTTGAACTGCTGACTCTCGGCGTCCAAACCCAGTCGATCCTTCAGAGCATCGACCAAGCGGCATCGAACAATAGCGACTCCGGGCATATGGGTTCCTGAACTCAATCTGCACGTTGGATAGCACGCTGGATGGCTTGATCGCTCCATATTGATCGCTCCATCTTGATCGCTCCATATTGGCGAGGCAGCACCGATTGCCATCGACCTATACTTCCGTACTGACATCGTTTCGTGTCCAAACTCTTGAATACCAGGAATAGGCTTATGGATTGGTTAGAAGTCGGAGCTAAGGCCCCTGCGTTTACACTCGTTACGGATCAAGGAACCAAAGCAAAGCTTTCGGATTTCAAGGGTTCGCCAGTCGTCCTGTATTTTTATCCCAAGGACGATACGCCTGGTTGTACCAAGGAAGCCTGCGCGTTCCGGGATGCCAGCAAGGAACTGAAAAAACTCGGGGCGATTGTTTTGGGAGTGAGCCCCGATTCGAGCGAGTCCCATGCCAAGTTCCGAGACAAATACTCGCTCAACTTCACACTATTGGCCGACCCAGACCATGCATTGGCCGAAGCGTACGGCGCCTGGCGAGAAAAAAACATGTACGGAAAAAAGTCGATGGGTGTGCAACGCAGCACCTACTTGATCGACACTAGCGGCAAAGTCGCCAAAGTATGGAAGAAAGTGAGTGTCGACGGTCACGACGCCCAAGTCCTCGAGGCCTTGCGAGAACTACTCGCTGAGGGTTAAATCGATGGGGCTTCACCTCAACCACGTTTGCCATCCATCAGAATCGAGTGCCCTATGTCCCAACCTCTTTCGATCGTTATCAACGGAGCATCGGGCCGCAACGGAAAACGCTTGATCGCGCTCTGCAGCGCCGATCCGGAAGTACGCTTAGCGGGAGCCATGGTGCGCGCATCCTCGCCCGTGGCCGGTCACGATGCAGGAACGGTAGCGGGAATCGCGCCACTGGGGCTACCTCTAACAAGCCATTGGCCGACTTCCTTCGGTGCCATCATCGACTTTTCGAGCCCGGAAGGATGCATGGATGCGTTGGAACATGCGGTTGCTAAAAACGCTCCGATCGTGATCGCGACCACAGGACTCACCGCCGACCAAATCGAAAAGATCAGAACTGCGTCGGAAAAAATCCCAGTTTGCTTTGCCCCCAACACTAGCGCTGCGGTGAATGTCGGAATGAAGCTGGTTGAGCACGCGGCGCGCGCATTGAAGAACGCTCCAGGCGGAGCAGACGTGGAAATCATCGAACGGCACCACCGCTACAAAGAAGATAGCCCCAGCGGTACCGCGATCAAGTTGGGGCAGATCGTCGCCGAACAAATGGGAATTGACCGGCACGTTCATGGTCGTGAAGGAATGGTGGGTAAACGACCGCACAATGAGATCGGCTACCATGCAGTCCGCGTCGGCGACGATGTCGGACAGCACACGATCGTCTTTGGCATGATGGGCGAAACCATCGAGATCCGAGTGGCAGCCTCGAATCGCGATTGCTATGCCAGCGGTGCAATCGCAGCGGCTAAGTTCCTGGTCAACAAACCACACAAACTCTACTCGATGGCGGATGTTCTCGGCATCTAGTATTCGCAACCCAAAAACGAGAATACGATGGCTAGATGCGATCAAGGGTACTTATGCCGAATCTGCGGTGAAGAGGTCGAAGCCATCACCGACAGTGAACTTTACCTTAAATACGTGATCGGCGAGATCGATCCCGAGGTGCTGCATTTGGAATCCGAGTGCCACTTGCTGTGCAACCCAACATTCTCCCAGTTTATCGAGGATGAGCGGTTTCGCTCGCAACCGCTGAGCAACCCACTCTTTTCTTGGGAAGTGTTGGACCCGTCGTTCGTGGCAAAACGCCGAGAACTGCTCAATCGCGGTTATCGCCGTTTGTGGGAAATCCGGGGCCATCGCGCTCAGTTTCCCAAAGTCCAGGACTACCCGCTACCGGATGTGATTTCCAAATGGTCGGGAACGAAACGATAATTCCCCGGCATTCGCCTTTCTCCGCCTGCACCCGCAGACTCGGGTATACTGTGGCCACCGCGTAACAAACCGCAATCGCTGGCACTCGAACGCAGGGCGCAATACAGATTTGTGGACGACTTGAGGAGGAATCGTGTTGCTCGAATTGCCGCTTCGTAAATCGATCAAGCATCTCTGCTTGATCGCCCTTTCCATCACCTTTCTTCACGCTGGCATTCAATCCGCTGGCATTCAATCTATGGCCATGGCCCAAGAAGGTATCACTGCCGGTATCACTGCCGACGAACGCCTCGCAGGATTTCGACATCGAGAAGGAAAGACGTGGTTTATTTTTGATGCGAGCGTGTACGGCGTTGAAGCTCCCAAGCGTGTTTCGGTCACAGGGCAGTTTCGAGGCTGGAGTCAAGACATGCAGGAGTCGCGTTGGCTATTGCAACCGACAACGGATCCAAAACTCTGGATACTCCAATTACCCAACCAAAATTACGAGCGCATCGCTCCGTCGAGTCCATTCAAGTTTCGAATCGACCAAGGAACATGGATGCAGCCTCCCAATGCCGCGACCAATCGCGAGTCCGGGAACTTGGTATTCGCACCCGGCATCGCCCCGATTCGACTGAAGGTTGAAATCAGAACTCGCAACACACTTTGGGCTCGTCTCAGTGGGAACGGAGCCGTACGCAGTTTGTCGACGAGCGACTACGAACTCTACGAAGGAGATCCATCGAGCGGCAATCATCGCAGGGTTCCTATCGCGCAAATCCTTCCGAATACCGCGAGCGAATCCCTGATCTGCCTCGCCGAAGACATCGATATCCGCCGGCTGTATTACCTTCATTACAAACCGCACTCGATACGTTCGCTATGCCGGCGGGATGGTTGGTACCGAACTCTCTACTCCGATAAACCCCTGGGCGCACAGATCGCTCCGGATGGTTCCAGTACATCGATACGATTGTTTGCACCGCGAGCGGATCGAGTCGGACTTTATCTTTACAAAGATGCCGCCGACACCCCCGCAAACGCTTGGAAAACGATGGACATGACCAAGGATCCGCATGGTGTTTGGGAAGTGACTTTACCGGGCGACTACCATGGGATTTACTACGACTTTACCGTGCACGGAGCGGTCGAAAAGGGAAACAAATTTCACGCCTCCCATCCAGTGCATGTTTCCGACCCCTATGCGAGGGTCAGCCTGGACAGCTTTGGCAAAGGTCGAATCTGGAGGGCGACCAAGCCCGCGCCGGGACTTCGAGGCGGGCGACCTGCAATGAAAGATGTTGTTGCCTACGAAGTCCATATCCAGGACTTCACCAGCGAACTGCCGGTGGAGGAGTCGGTGCGAGGGACCATTCCAGGAATGATCGTTCGCGGCTTGAAAAACTCGCGCGGCAAACCGATCGGTTTTGATCACCTTGTGGATCTCGGCATTAATGTAGTCCACTTGATGCCCGTCCAAGAGTTCCTGCATTATCCCGACAGAGAGTGGCAAACAGCATTCCGCGATGATCCGTACATGCAGTCCCAAGGCGTCCATTTGGAAAACTACGATTGGGGGTACCGGACAACCCACGCGTTTGCGATCGAGAGCCGCTATCGGAGGAAAGGGACAGAGCCGGGTGCCGAACGGGAACAGTTCCGCGATTTGGTCGCAGCATTCCACGAACGAGGCATCGCGGTGATTGTGGATATCGTTCCCAACCATACAGGAGAGAACATGGATGGTCGCGAGTACCTCTTCAATTTCGGAGCGATCGATACGGACTACTACTACCGCACCAATGAAGAACTTGAGCATATCGGTCCTTATGGAAACGAAGTGAAATTCGAAGATCGACCGATGGTCCAGCGTTGGCTGATCGATCAATGCAGGGACTTGATCGAAGAATTCGGTATCGATGGTTTCCGTATCGATTTGGCTGGCCAAGTCGACAAGCAAACACTGATCAAGCTGCGAGAAGAAATGGGCGAGGATGTCATCATTTACGGTGAACCATGGATCGCGCCGAGCGACCCAGAGGTGGCAAAATCAACCGACTGGGGTTGGTACAAAAAGGATGCGCCGATCACGTTCTTTCAAGACGACGCCCGCAATGCGTTCAAGGGTCCAACCTCCAACCCGGTCGACAAAAAGACATCCCGAGGATTTGCGGGTGGTGATGCGACCATGCGAGGCCAGACCATGAAAGCACTCCTCAATGATTTCTCGGATGAGAAACATCCAGCCATGGGAATCAATTACCTCGACATCCACGATAACTGGACGCTGGCGGATCAGTTCGCGGCCAAGGAATGGGATGGGCGAAGCGGGGTGGACGAGGGTCCCTATCGAATCGCCGCAGGCCTATTGATGACGTCGCTCGGCCCGATCGTTTTGCATGGAGGTTCTGAGTTCCTTCGGAGCAAAGGTGCAGCGGGACTCGAAGAACGCGTCCTGCGCACCGCGAGTGGCCCGTTGGCTTACCACGGCAAAGGAGACACCTACAACGTAAAGACCCCCAATCTCTTCCTTTGGGAAAATGTTGGCCGCGGTCCAGACAAAGACAACAGCAGTGACCATGCTCTCATGCAATCCTTTTGGCGAGGGTTGATCGCTTTGCGACAAAGCGAGGTCGGGGAGTTGTTTCGCATCGCTGATCCGCCGCCGCCCGATTATTTCGATTGGATTGCTCCCGACAACGGAAATCTCCTCGGGTACATGGTCGCCAAACGGCTCTTAGTGCTGATCAATTCCAGCGAAGCACCAGCCACATTCCCTGCCATTCCAATGCCACCGGGCAATTGGAAATTGATTTGCGATGGAAAACGCGTGGATCACGCGCGCGGTCTCGAAGGCGACGAGGCTCTTGTGCGAGGCAACGCCAAATTCACCCCTCGGATTCCAGCTGAGACCATCAAGATTTGGCTTCGCCAAGATTAGCCAAGATGAAACGATGAAACGTCGCCTAACCACCAATAGAGTCGATCGTTGGATCCATCATGCATGGGCTCGAATCGCCGCGCCTGTGCACGATCAACTTTATTCGCAGTGGGTGCAATGGAACCTGCGACGCCCCTACCCATTGCAACAGATCGAGGAATCGACCGGCGATTACGGCGAGCGTCTGGTCAGCGTTTACTTAGAACGCTGCGGGTACAAAATCCTAGAGCATTCGTTCAACACTCGGGTCGGTGAAATCGACTTGATTGCGGTATGGCAGCGGCGACAAATCGTGTTTGTCGAAGTGAAAACATGGTCCCGAACCTGGCTCAACGCGGGTGGCCCTGCGGATGCGGTCGATGACGACAAGCAAACCAAAATGACGCGAACCGCTTTGATCTATTTAAAGCGTCACGGGTTGCTCGAAACACCGGCACGATTCGATGTGGTCGAGGTCACCTTCGACGAGGCGACCCGCAAACCGATCTTTCGACACTTTCAAAATGCGTTCGAAGCGACCGGCCAATACCAGATGTACTCGTGAGCATTCGCAAGCCCACCCGGCTGACAATTCCGATCGCACGACCATCACGAAACTGTTTTTGCTCGCTGGCGATCGTACAGGTAAGGATTCAAGCTCGGGTCGTTGTACATCTTCATTTGCCGGTAGGTGCGGTGACGCTTTCGACCCGCGTAGATATCCTCGAGCAGTTGCGAGAGGGATTGCGACAAATCCGCGAACTGCAAGCGACAGACCGCGATCCGATGCGTGACCTTGTCGATGTGCGATTGATCGATATCGCTACGATCCAATTGCTCTTGGAGATGGTAGATGCGAAGCGACATGATCGACAATCGGTCGATGGCGCTCCCCGGAGTTTCGGTGTTCAGCCGAGCTCCATCCTGCAGCGAAACATGCTTCGCCTGAAGAGATTCCGTGATCCAGTCGTCGACTTTTTCGATCCAGTCATTCCGCGCCTGATTGTATTTGTCAATGTTCCGTTTGACGCGAGCGATCTGCGCATCAGAAACGTCCGGCGAACGCGCGATGTCTTCTTCATGCCAGAGGAGATAATTGAATTGATGCTGCTGGCAAACAACCGGCAGAACGCAATCGGTGGAGGCCGTTGGGTCGCCGTAGGGATTGTCGATAGGCTCTCGATGCCAACGAGCTACCGTAGAGACATGAAGCTCATTGATGGATTCCACGTCGATCATCGCAATTCCTCAGTACAGGGCTTACTCAGTGCAGGGCTTACTCGGTGCAGGGCTTACTCAGTGCAGGGCTTAGTCAGTGCAGGGCTAAGCGATCACGCCGTGACGCAATCGATGTGCCGCTCAAGGCTTCTCGTCCATAGAACAGGTGCATACCAAATGCCCGCAGCCGGGGCAACCGCGACCGTACTTCTTTTGCACGGCGGCGGTTAGATCGACGCCTGCGACGTTGGCGATGGTGGTCAACCACGCCAGCACGTCGGCGAACTCTTCTTCCAGGTTTTCACGGTCGTTGTCAGCGCGGAGAGCTGCGGCCAATTCGCCGATTTCTTCCATGAGCCACATAAAGGTCCCGGAAGTCCCTCGCTGGGCGTCTTTGTCGTAGTACATCGCGTGGATCAACGCTTGAAAATCACTGAGGGAAATCTGGTTACGAGGAACGTCAGGTTGATTCATGGTTTGATGGAAGTTGGACGGATTGGGGAGGGATGAAGTGGCTCCATGCAAGTTAGAGCCTTGCCTCGGCGACGGAAAAGTCTACTGAATCCACACAGAACGCAGTATTCCTAGAAGAAAATTGCCTCGGGGAAAATCGGCCCCTGGGGAGACTTGGCATGCGACTACAGTTGTACGCAGAAGCGGGGTATTGCATGCGAGGGCGGGTCGCCCAGCACCGGGAACATCCACGGGAAATGCTTGTTCCAAATCCCTGACGGACGCGACAAAGCGACGGAAACATTTGACGGAACCGAGTTTTTTAGATTCACTATGATTACAGATCCCACCCAAAACAGCGCCGATGGAATAACAGCCGAATCGGCTAGCACCCATCGCTCCGCTTGTTCATCGAGAAAAAGCAAAACCGTGCAGTCGAAATCAGACCAAAAATTCAACGTGGATAGAGAGCGCATCGAGCGCGCCGTTCGAGAGATCTTGATCGCTGTCGGCGAAGACCCAGACAGGGAAGGTCTACTGGAGACTCCTGCCCGTGTGGCACGCATGTATTCCGAGGTCTTCTCCGGCTTGCACACCGACCCTCGCATCCATCTCAAGCGTGTTTTCACAGAAAATTACGACGAAATCGTGCTTGTCCGCGACATCGAGTTCCACAGCATGTGCGAACACCATCTGTTGCCATTCAGCGGTCGTGCACATGTCGGTTACCTACCCAATGGCAAGGTCGTTGGGTTGAGCAAACTGGCTCGGGTCGTGGATGAGGTAGCTCGTCGTCCTCAGGTCCAAGAACGGATGACCGAAACGATCGCCAATATGATCGAACAAGACTTAGGGGCGCGGGGAGTTGCGGTCATGATCGAATCCACCCACTCCTGCATGACCATGCGAGGTATTCGCAAAGCGGGAGCGTCGTGCACCACGAGCGCCATGCGGGGCGTATTCCGGGAAAATCTCTCATCCAGGGCGGAAATCCTCGGTTTGATCATGAACCAATCCCGATAATTTCGCCTCCTTCTCCTGCTTATGCTCGCAGCGGCCCCGGCCAGTGGCCGCTGGATTTGTCAAAAAACCCGCATGGATTTGCCAAAAATAGCTCGGGGAAAGCCCAAAATAGCTTGGGTAAAGATAGAGAAACGGGTTTGAACGAACCGATGGCGGAACGATAAAAACTCGTCTTGCGGCGGAATCGGCCGACAGTACACTAGTGCGACTCGGCGGTAGCCGGTTTGGGTCATTCCGAGCCGGCAAATCGCGGTGAACGAAAGCGAACAAAAGCAAACGAAAGCATCGGTGAACGGCGCGTTTCGGGGCCAGAGACACCGTTGGGGAAAATACCTACTGGTGAGGCACTCGATGAGCGATCGTTGCGAGGCCAAAACCAGCAATGTGCCGGCGTAGCTCAATTGGCAGAGCAGCTGATTTGTAATCAGCAGGTTGCGGGTTCGAGTCCCATCGCCGGCTTTTGCTCGTGCGTCGTCCCTTCCTCA
Organism: uncultured Pirellula sp.; assembly: GCA_903930765.1. GTDB lineage: Bacteria > Planctomycetota > Planctomycetia > Pirellulales > Pirellulaceae > JBKCUI01. Next base: position 18,014 of record CAIYZV010000408.1, on the reverse strand, counting down.
AATTGGGGGCGATGCATTCACGACGAGACAATTTGGGATCGGAATGGGTTGGAATAGATCGAAATTGAATTGGGAGGTTGCCCGAGCGGCTAAAGGGGACGGACTGTAAATCCGTTGGCTATGCCTACGTAGGTTCGAATCCTACACCTCCCACTGTTCGGCTCCCGCCACGTTTTCGCCAATATTTGGTGCCGCCAACATTTGACGTCGTCAACTTTTGGTGATTCCACTTTTTGGTGCCAGCATTCGAAATCCACTGCCGAGCGGGCATAAGCCTCTCCAGCGGAGATCGAATTTGGAGTGGGGGGGGTCGACGCGAGCGGAGTCATGCGATCAACTGATTGTTTGGCTTCTGGATACGAAAAATGCGGGTGTAGCTCAATGGTAGAGCAGCAGCCTTCCAAGCTGAATACGAGGGTTCGATTCCCTTCACCCGCTTTACCACGCCATTGCTGCTGTAGCTCAGTTGGTAGAGCACTTCCTTGGTAAGGAAGAGGTCATGGGTTCAAGTCCCATCAGCAGCTTTGTTCGGTGGAGGAGTCGTTTCAAGCATTGCATGTTTATCGACTTTGCTTATGCTTTCGATTCTGCCGAGTTCGGTCTCGGGTTTTCTAGCGAAAGAAACTAGGGGACCGTGGCCGTACGGGAATAAATAAATTGTGGTTCTTTAGTTGCACGTGGGAATGACCCCAGGGAAATGACCTCACGGCGACGGTTTTCAGGGTTTTTATTTGTAGGTGTTGTAGCTAAACATGGCCAAAGAGGTATTTGAACGCACGAAACCCCACTGCAACGTTGGAACGATCGGTCACATCGACCATGGCAAGACAACCACAACTGGTGCCTTGCTAGCGGTACAAGCCGCCAAGGGCTTGGCCACACCGAAGACCTATGCGGATATTGCCAAGGGTGGTACCGTCCGTGACGCGACCAAGACGGTGACGATCGCTGCTTCGCACGTTGAGTACGAGACAGCAAACCGTCACTATGCACACATTGACTGTCCTGGTCACGCGGACTTTATTAAGAACATGATCACCGGTGCTGCCCAGATGGACGGCGCGATCCTTGTGGTGAGTGCCGCGGACGGCCCGATGCCACAGACCAAAGAGCACGTGCTCTTGGCACGCCAGGTCGACGTACCAGCGATCGTCGTGTTCTTGAACAAATGCGATTTGGTGGACGACGAAGAGTTGCTCGAATTGGTGGAGTTGGAAATCCGCGAACTTCTTTCGAAGTACGGATATCCAGGGGAAGAAACCCCAATCATTCGAGGCAACGCCAAGGCCGCTTATGACAAGCCAGCCGATCCAGCGACTTCGAAGTGCATCTCGGACTTGCTCGATGCGATTGACGCGTTCATCCCGCAACCAACCCGCGAAGAAGACAAGCCATTCTTGATGGCGATCGAAGACGTGTTCAGCATCGAAGGTCGTGGTACCGTTGCGACGGGCCGGATCGAGCGAGGCATGGTCAAGGTCGGCGAAGAAGTCGAGATCATCGGTTTGATGGAAGAAAAGAAGAAGACGACCGTCACCGGCGTCGAGCAATTCCGCAAGGAAATGAAAGAGGCTCGGGCGGGTGAAAACGTCGGTTGCTTGCTCCGCGGTGTTAAGCGTGAAGACATCGAGCGCGGTCAGGTTTTGGCCAAGCCAGGTAGCATCACCCCACACAAGAAGTTCGAAGCTGAAGTTTATTGCTTGAGCAAAGACGAAGGTGGACGCCACACTCCGTTCTTCTCAGGATACCGACCTCAGTTCTACTTCCGAACCACCGACGTTACCGGAACTGCCAACTTGGTAGGCGCAGAAATGTGCATGCCTGGCGATAACGTTCGCGTCACCGTTGAATTGCAAAAGACGGTTGCGATCGATGACGGTGTCCGATTTGCTATCCGCGAAGGTGGCAAAACGGTTGGATCCGGCGTTGTTACCAAGATCATCGAGTAGTTGAAACGATCCTTGATCGATCGGGAACTCGAGTTATTCAACGCGAGTCACTCCGTTCGGAACTATGAATCCATCCAGGTCGACATGGTTCGCATGGCGGCTTGGCACTAGGAATCGGGGCAACGAGCCCCGAATCTTTTGTTGGTTAGGGGTGTAGCTCAATTGGTAGAGCACCGGTTTCCAAAACCGGGGGTTGCGGGTTCGATTCCTGCCGCCCCTGCTGGGATCCAGTTACTGGATCAAGATCCGTTGGGAGTGACGACTTGTCGCTCACCTTGAGTCTGCAATTCACCTTGAGTTTGCAATTCAAGACGTACGACAGTGACGCCGCTGTCCGTCAGAATCATCCATTTCGTCAGCATTTCGGAAATACATGGCAACGGTTATGGAAGAGTCGCTCAATCGCTCCTTGGGTAGCGAACTTTTCGCGACCTCGCTGTACAAGCAGAAGCAAGGGCGGATCGTCCGCCAGCTTACCTGCTTGGCGATATGGTTGGCGTGCTGGCTTGGCGGCTGGCAACTGTTCGAAGCGATGGGGGCTTGGGTCTCGCCATCGTTGACGGGAGAAGGCTCCAACTTTTGGAGTTTGTCGAGATACTGGCTGCCGACGACCTTGGTCCTGGCAGGCATGTGGTTTGCGTATCGCTTAGTAAATTGGCCACGTTTTGCGGATTTTCTGATCTCGGTCGAGGCGGAGATGAGCAAGGTTTCGTGGCCACCCAAAACTGAGCTTTACAGAGCGTCCATGGTGGTTATATTCACTATGGCGTTCCTGGCAATTCTGCTCTTTTGCTACGATGCAATTTGGCAATTGCTGTTTGATTTGTTGGGAGTGAGTTGATTTTTTTGGCATGCCCCGGTTCGGCTTGGGCGCGTTTCGATTCGGTCGAGGAGTCAAAGTTCCTCGCCGGGTTGGATGTGCATGAGGCGACGGTGGCGACAAAGCCAGGAGATTGACCAGCAACCGATCCGAGGTGCCTTTTGGCGTCCTCGGGGTGATTGTTTGGTGATTCGTGTGTACTGGCGCTAGGTTTTCGAGTGAATAGTTCTACCACAACAACAGCTACCGATTCCGGTTCTAGCGGACCACAATGGTACATTCTCAAGGTTGCGTTCAACCGTGAGGATTCCATTCGTGAAGCCTTGGAGAAACGGATCAAGCTATCCAATCTGAAAGAATGCTTCGGCGAGATTCTCGTTCCGACCGAAGATGTGGTGGAGTTTACCCGTGCAGGAAAGCGGCGTGTTGTCAAACGCAAGCTTTACCCTGGGTATCTGATGATTCAGATGATCATCAACGATGACACTTGGTTCCTTGTGCGAGAGACTCCGGGGATTGGTGACTTCACCGGCACCTATGGAAAACCGACTCCGATGACAGATGCGGACGTCGAGCGAATCGTTAAGCTAGCCCATCCCGATGTCGATCAAGAACAAGCACCCAAGACGTCTATTCCGTTCCGTTCGGGAGATCGCGTTCGAGTGAAGGAAGGGAACTTCCAGAGCCTCGAAGGGGATGTCGACCGAATCGACGAAGCGAATGGACGAGTTACCGTCATCATCAATATTTTTGGACGCAGTACTCCGGTCGAGCTGGATCACTGGCAGATCGAATCCCTGTAGTCCAGGCAGAGTTGCATCGGGTTGGGCGACGTTCGATTCGTCCACGCGTTGTTGTCTGTCATCAAATAGCGTTTTCATCAATTAGGTTTCGTTTGACATGGCCAAACAAGTCGTAGGCAAAGCGGCATTTCAGGTGCCAGGTGGCAAGGCCACTCCGGCTCCTCCGGTCGGTACGTCACTCGGTAAGTTCGGGATCAACTTGGGGCAGTTCGTTTCGCAGTTCAACGATCGGACCCGCGAGTTCAATGGCACCCCGATTCCTGTAGTCGTGACCGTTTATTCGGACCGAAGTTTCGAGTTCATCACAAAGAGCCCACCAGCTTCGGCGTTGCTGAAGATGGCGGCAGGTATCGCCAGCGGATCCGGCGAACCACACAAAACAAAAGTTGGCAAGGTCACTCGAGCCCAGGTCGATGACATTTGTAACAAGAAGATGGCCGACCTGAACGCGAGGGATCTCGAGCATGCACGACGCATGATCGAAGGTACTGCACGCAGCATGGGCATCGAGGTCGTAGGCTAATCGAGGGGACAAACCAATGGTGAAACCAACAAAGGCAATGAAGTCCATGCTCGCAAAGGCACCTGGGAAGAACCCGGTTCCGTTGCAGCAGGCCGTGGATCTGCTGAAGCAGTTCTCGGGTAGAAAATTTGACCAGACGGTGGAAATCCACATGAATCTGGGTATTGATCCGGCACAAGCCGATCAAATCGTTCGAGGATCCGTGGTGCTTCCCAATGGGATTGGCAAGGTCCAGCGAGTCGTCGTGTTCGCCAAGGGTGACCTCGCTAAAGTCGCTGAAGAGGCGGGTGCGGATGCGGTGGGTGCCGACGAACTATCCAAGCGAATCAAAGAAGGATGGCTTGATTTCGACGTCTGCATCGCGACTCCCGACATGATGGGTATGGTCGGTCCACTCGGTAAGGTCCTCGGACCTCGCGGGTTGATGCCATCCCCTCGTGCTGGCACCGTCACCAACGACGTCGCGCGGGTCGTTAAAGAGTACAAGGCTGGTAAGGTTGAGTTCCGGAATGACAAAGGTTCTAACCTGCACGCTGTCGTCGGAAAGATGAGCTTCGACGCCAACAAGTTGGTAGAAAACATAGGAGCATTTATCTCTTATGTTCAGTCGCTCAAGCCCAACACGGTCAAAGGCACATACATCAAATCGATCGCGATTTGTGCAACGATGTCCCCAAGCGTTCGCGTATCGATGTAAGGAAGAGGTGAAAGATGAGCAAGGTTGTCAAAAGACTTATTGCACGCGATATTTCTGGTCGCCTCTCCGGTGTGAATGACGCTATCGTCGCTAACATCGTCGGTATGACCGGCAATGAAAATTACACCATTCGCAAGACCCTTCGGGATCAAGGTATCGGGTTGATGGTTGTCAAGCGATCGCTTGGTGCCATGGCGACCGAAGGTACCTCCCTCCGCCCGGCTTTCGAGAATCAAACCGGAAGCTTGGCGGTGATCTGGGGCTGCGAGGACTTCGTGTCTCTCGTTCGAACCGTTACCAAACTCGCTGATTCGGGAGCTTTCTCGAAACTCGAGGTCAAGGGTGGCGTGATGGACGGCGAAGCGTTGACCGCCGAACAAGTCAAGAAGGTGTCGAAGTGGCCAAGCCGCCAAGAGCAGATTTCGATGCTCGTCGGCCAAATCCTGTCACCGGGAGCCACCTTGTCTGGCCAATTGGTCGGTCCAGCTCGCAAGATCGCTGGTCAAGTCAAGAAGATGATCGAAGATCGCGAAGGAAGCGAAGGTTAGGAATCAACTCCCCGCCGGCAACGGCAGGGAATAACGGCGTCGATCCTCTCATGGATCATGAAGGCGATGCCAAAACGTGTACGTGTCGAACAGCCGGTTTCCCATTCTCGCCGGTGAGTTTAGTTTTACTGTTTTTACCATTTTGAGGATCGTTAGAATGTCCGATTCAGCAACCGCTTTCGCGGAAGAAATCAAGACCTTAGGCGAGAAGATCGTCGGCCTGACGCTCAAGCAAGCCAAAGAGTTGAGCGACTATTTGAAGGAAGTGCACGGAATCGAAGCCGCTGCTGGTGGAGCCGTTGTTATGGCTGCTCCTGCAGATGGTGGCGGCGCCGCTGCTGCTCCAGTTGTCCAAACCGAATTCGATGTCATTATGACCTCTTTCGGCGACAAGAAGCTGGACGTCGTTAAGGTTGTTAAAAACCTTACCGGCCTGTCCCTCATGGACGCAAAGAAGCTCGTCGAAGGTGTCCCTGCAAAGATCAAGGAACAAGTTTCCAAGGAAGACGCAGAGAAGGTCAAGGGCGAGCTCACCGAAGCTGGCGCTACCGTCGAACTCAAGTAATTTCGTCACACTCGATCCGGTTCGTGGCCAACATGCGGCACACGCTTCCATCGCTCGAGTTTCGAAATTTCACTCCAACCAGTTCGTATCTCGATCCGAATTGGTTGCGATTGAGAGGTAGAACAATCGCTTCGTACTTGGATCCCTCAAGGTTCCCTCCGCGCAGCGGTTGCCGGGACTACTTGAGCGATTGCAGCGTAGCGCACGAACCTCTCGAGTCGCTAGAAACTACAAGCAGCTTGGCTGGAAAGCCAAAGCTGCTTTTTTTACGCTCCGATTTTCACGGTTGTGGCGGCATCGTTGTTCACCACCGCACCGACCGTACCCAATCCCACCTCGCCCCCCAGATCGATCTTCGATATCCACGCTGAGATTCGCTATGGATCCGGGAACTCAACCTTCCTACCAAAATCCACACTCCCGACATTCACCCACGAGTCCTCTCGCTGACGAGAAGAACCCGTACCAACCACCCCGTCTCGGTAACCAACCCGAGAACAAGGTAAGACTGCTGCACGAAGAGGCCAGGGTACTGACAAGCCCCCTCACGCTGTCCATCGAGTGGACTGTGATTCTCGGCTTCAATCTCATCGTACCCGCCTTGGTCGCATGGGGTTTGACAAATACCCCTGCCAAACTCGGTTCGGCATTCGCCTTGTTTCTCATCGCCTTGATCGGCTACTACTTTTGCATCACCAAGCCTCTCCCGATGCTCTTCATCATCCGAGGAGGGGTGTTGGTGGCATTGTCTCAATTTGTTCCAGCCCTGCAGTTGGTCGCTGGAGCCATTTCTATCCGCGCGTTAATCTTGTTCCGGATCGTTCCTGAAAGCAGCTTTAACGAGATGCTAAGCACTCCAACTGCCGGGTTCCTGGTAACCCTACTCACCGGCTTGATCCTCATCGGTATCAGTCTTACCCTAGGGTTCCTGATCCGAATCGTGACCCCAGATCGCTGGTGGCTTGCCAAATCCTACACAACGAACCAACAAACACACGATTGACAAAGAGCTCGCGATAAAATCGCGGGGAATCGTGCACGACAAAGGCGTATGCTTATGAAACTGAAGTATGCAATCGTTGGTACCGGCGCTCTCGGTGGCTTCTACGGCGGATTGATGACTCGCGCCGGCCTCGATGTGCACTTCCTGCTTCACTCGGATTTCGAGCACGTTCGTGATCGCGGATTGCGAGTGGATAGCAAGAACGGCGATTTCTATTTGCCGAACGTGAACGCATATGCCAAGCCAGAAGACATGCCCAAATGCGATTGCGTCGTGGTCTGTCTCAAAAGCACGCAAAACCACCTCCTTTCCGAAATCCTCACACCGATCCTTCACTCCGAGTCGATTGCCTTGGTGCTGCAAAACGGATTGCACGTCGAACAATCAGCGTTGGACCTACTAGGAAAAGGTAGAGTCGCGGGTGGATGCTGTTTCTTATGCTCGAACAAGGTCGGGCCGGGACACATCAGGCATCTGGATTATGGCAAGATCGTGTTCGGGCCGTACCGCGGTATCGATGAATCCGAACCGGGTCCCCCCGAAGAACTCATGAAGCAGATCCACCAGGACTTCTGCAATTCCCAGATCGAATGCCATCTGACAGACGATTTAACCGCAACGCGTTGGCGCAAACTGATGTGGAATATTCCGTTCAACGGGCTATCCGTAATTCTAAACGCCAGCACCGATGCCATCATGGCCGATCCAAACTCGCGGGATTTGGCAAAACGGATCAGCGAAGAAGTCCGTCAATCCGCTGGGCACTGCGGATCCCAAATCGATCCATCCTATGTCGATTGGGTCATCGATCACACCGACGACATGGTCCCCTACGATAGCAGCATGCGATTGGATTTTCTTCATGGACGCCCCATGGAGGTCGACGTTATTTATGGGAACGCCCTTCGAGCCGCAGAACGCAATGGCTTTGATGCTCCCGTCCAGAAGACCATGTACCAGCAACTCAAATTCCTGGCTGCCAATCGCCCAACCAAGTCCTCGAAATAGGGCTTTAGAATTGGACCGAGTAACGCGTACCATCCAGTTCATATGTCGCATTTCGCCAATCCACCCTCAATTCGGAATTCTCCCCAGAGAGTTCACGGATCAAACTACCACGACGGCGGGCAGGGGAATCGTTGGGTGGAGTACGCCGAGCGCGTTCTATCTCGCTGTCCCGGATCACCGGTGCCAAATTAAGGTAGTTGGTCAACTGCCGGTGGTAGCCATCCTCCGACAATTCATGGTAACGAATATCGATCTTCTTTCGGACTTGCCAAGAAGTCCCTGACTCCATCTGGTTGAGTAACCATAACTTGGTGAGCCAGTCAATCCTGCCGATGAGAGTCATCGGTAGCTCACTCTGCGACTGCGGCTTGAGCACCATTTGATTCAAGGTGGTTTGCCATATGCCGACGATGTCCCACGCTTCGGAAGGCACGTCTTCTTTGTTACCCAGCCATTGCTTGATAATCTTTAGATACATTCGTTGCAACTCGAGCGCGGATCGATCCCGATTCTTTGAATCCTGCATCGTCCGGACCAACATCCAGTCCCTCGCGAACTCGTTCATCGATTCGATTTCAGATTGCAGGCGGGGTGCACCTGTCCCATTGCCGATCTCGACCCAATCAAGAAGAAGGGCGGTCACCCCGAATCGCAAGTACTGCGATTGCTGGCACATTCCCGAATCGCCGATCGCCAACTCAATCCGCTGCTTGCGACGAAACAATCGCAAGTATCTCCGGAGGGACCAAAACGGCCCAGCGAACAACTCTCTCAGCAACGTATCGCAACGGAATATCGGCCGATTACTGCCGTAGCTTCCAAAGCCAATGATGCAGTTGACACTAGCGGCGCGTTGACTCACCCAGTACCGCCCCTGCTCGTCGATGTAACCGGAACCATCCAAGATGGAGCGAGTCGCCAAAAAACTCGTCAACTCCCTGCGTTGAACTCGCAATGCTACGAACCGGATCAAACATTCAAATAAATAAGCGATCGGGCGATGCAACCCCCTCAATCCGAAAGCCGCAACCCGAAGCCACCGCGTCGGCATGAATTGGCTCCGAACCCACGCTTCTTCGTCCGACTCCCCCGATGCTTGTGAGTCCTTTTCCAGGTGAGTCTTTCGTTTCATGTCAATATCACGGCTTGCCCCGATGCCACCATGAGTCTCTGTGACACCATCTCCCTCTGCGTCACCGCTCCGCAGGCCAGATTGGCCCGTTCGCGCATTATTCTGGGCCGCCTGGGCATCTCCCTTCGACCGGGATTGCTTGGGCAAAAACAACCGTAGCGCGGTCAGGTAAACGTACTTGTCCACCATCCACAAGCCATGCAACAACAAAATCCAAAGGCTAGCCAGTAGCCGATACACGAGCAACATCGGCAGCATGGCAATCAGCCCGCACCACCACGCCATCAACCATCCACCTTGCGCGATTCGCATGTCGTACGATTCATGCTGGCCCAACGTATGGCCGTGAGCGTCCGTGTTCGATTTGATCAACGACCAATGGCTCTTGTTGCGCCCATCCGCAAACGCTTGCTCCAACAACTGCTCGTTGGCGAGTTCATAAGCCACCAAATCTCGCGGACTGCTGCATTCAGGCGTGGCGGTCTCAAAAAGAGCTGCCGAAAAATCCGCCACGGCACCCGTTTCGAGCGAGATGCTACTACCATTGGCTAGAAAGTGCCTTAGAGGATTAGAGACACTCGGGGCACATGGCACTTGCCGATGGAGTGAGGTGACCAAACCCATATAGTCCGTCAACGAATCCCTTATCTGTTCCGGAGGATGTCGTACAAAGAACTCACACTCGAGCCCGAGTCGACGCGACAGCAATCGCGACTCACTCTCCCGATTGGCGCGAGTTGACTTGGCCCAAATACTCGCTTGTTTCCGTCTTAGAATCTTGATCAACGGTACTAGCCCAATGTTTCAACCTACTCACTAGGGTTTCGGAATGCTCGGCTTGAACATCCAACGTTTCTGCTGGCAAGCGATCGGTGAGCTCGATATCTCCCTTGGAGCCATCTCGATTCCTAGAATCATCACTCATCGCAGCCTCCCGATCTCGATCGCTCTTCCATTGTACAGACCGTGAAATCCGGTTTCCAAATTTTTCTCCAGGAGGAACGCATTTTTGAAGTCGGTAGCTCGGTTCATCACGGTTCGTCATTAACCCCTTTTTCCGGTATCTCGCGGATCGATCAGAGTTCCGCTAGCGTGGAGCAACCTAGACCGGGTCCTCGCGGTCCAGCGACAGCTTCGACGTGTCCGGTGCCCAAAATATCGCTAGTATTCCGAGCGCGTAAATCAGTCCGCAGCTAGCACCCACCGCAGGATACGATCCACCTAGCCATGCAAATAACAGTCCGGCGAGGAACACACCCACTGCCGTTGCAAACCGTCCAACATTGTAAGCAATTCCACTCCCAGCCGCTCGAACTCGTGTCGGAAATAGTTCCGGCAAGTACAACGGCAACCAGCCAAAGTACAGGGTAACCACAAAACCTTGGATAAAAACCAGAGGTAAAAACGACGGTTGCAAAGGCTGCGTTCCAAGAAACAACACCAGCGTCGCCAGGGTCGCGGCGATACTGATCGTCGCATAAGCGGTACGCCGCCCTAAATAGGCAGCAATTTGAGCCCCACAAAAACTCCCCAGCACAGCTCCGATCGCCCAGCTTCCTTGAGCCATTCCCTTGTATCCAGGATAGCTAGATCCTGCGACTTTATCCGCCCATGGAATCATCCACTTGCTAGCCGCCCACGCACCAACCAAAGGGATCGCACCCAACGCAATCCCGATCAACGTGAAACGCAGCAACGGTGGTCGGAACAAATCCCACAGACTCCCTCCCTTCTTGGACACTTGCTGGGAAGCCCCCTCACGTTGCACACCTCGCCATCTCGGCGATTCGGGCACAACAACGAGGACAGTCAGACCGAGCAACGTCGGGAATGCGGCCAAGAAGAAGATCCATCGCCACGATTCCGAAGTGATGTGCCAATAAAGGGCAATCTGAGACAATAACAAAACTCCGCTGTTCAGCGCTGCCCCCATCAAGCCTGCCACTAGCGGCCGGGATTTATCCGGCCAGCATTCGGACGCCAGTGACACCGCATTGGGCCATACACCCCCGACTCCCAACCCAACCAGAAATCGGAGCAACAGCATCTGATCTTGAGTTTTCACGAATGCCCCCAAACCAGCGAATACCGAGTAGAACAGGATACTCACACCGAGCGCTCGCGAGCGACCGATGATGTCGCCCAGATTGCCGATCGCGATACCACCGATGGCTGCACCGAGCATCAGCGCCGCGGTGTATCGCGCGAACCAATCACCGCCCGCTGCCGCGGTGTACTGGTCCCCCATCAAATCTTCCGTGACCGATAACGATGCGATGGGCATCAGTCCCAACTCGACCCCATCGAAGAGAAGACCCGCGATGGCGGCTCCTAAAATGATCCATCGTTCTTTTGGCGAAAGTGATTCCATCGCAACACATCCCCCTTCCGAATACCACTTTCTCAAGGATACGTTTTGATGAAAACCTGATATTCATCCTCCAGCTGGGCCCGAGTCCCCTCCTCGGCTTCATGAACCAACACTCCATAGATCAATCGGAGCGACTCACCCCGTCGCACAACCACTTCGCTCGGCTCACCCTTCGTGAACGCCTGATTCCCAAACGCATTCGCAACCATGAGTCCATAATCGCGATTGTGAAACCATGATTTCCGAAAGTTCTTAGGGGAAGGCATTAAGAGAATGCCCACTTCGCTACCCTTCAAGGCCCCAGAATAGTCCGACCACAAAGCCTGTTTGCCCCATGTCCCCTTGGCGGTTTTCATCCCTTCATCATTGATGAGTCGGCCTCCATTCTTTTCAATCAGAGGTGTCGCCAGTCGCACCCCCAATCCCATCTCTTCTTGATCGCCAAAACGAAGCTCCTGGGAATCTGAGGAAAACACTCCATCCCAAATCCAAAGATACCCATGCGGTCGCCGTGCGACTGAGATGCTCAACAGCAACTGTCCCAACGCTTGGTCCTTGGCATCCATCAAACCAAACCTCGCCGTGAACATCACGCGGCCATCTGCCACTTTGGGTACCGCCGCCCAATCTGTAAAAACCATTTTCGCTTGATTGCGCCAAAAATCGTTTTTATTGATGTCGCCAAACGCGAACCACATTCCTGGATGCATGGTTGCATGATCCTCGGCATCCGTACCAAGAACAGGAGGATGATTTCTGGTTACAGCAATACCCCCTGGTGTTTTCAACCCCATCACGTAGGGGCGAAGCACCTGAGGATCCTTAAAAACAAACGCAGCGATGACCGCTGGGCCATCCGTGATTTCGATGCGATCAGTTTGTGCAACCAAACCCAAATCACCTTTGCACGGTCCCGAGACCGCCAACGCGTTGAAGATCACAACCAACGCAATAAGAAACCTTCGTCGACGCGTCATAAAGTTTTCTACCGATCTTAACGGGATTGCTTGCGGTATGAATTCGAGATGCCGATGGTTCTAGAGGTCCAACTTAAGCACCAGCCTTGGGAGTCGCCCAATGACCCTCTTTGCGATAAACACGTCCCAGCAGTAGATTCGCTTCAGCATCGTCCCGGATTTGCTCTGTCGCTGGATCGATCTGTAAAGACCGCCCCAAGCGAACGGACGCGTTGGCAAAATGAACGAGCGCGACCGAGTCGTGGCCGATAGCGACGTCGGCATTGGGTTTTCGCCCCTCTCGGATGGCATTGAGGAAATCGAGTTGATGCTTACCATCGACCGTCGCGGGCTCTTTCGGAGTTGGATTCTCGACCTTCTTGCCCTTGGAATCAAAGAACTCCAACTTCCCCCGCTTGCTCAGCACCATCCGACCCTCCGATCCGTGAAACTCGGCACCGCCATCGCAGTTGTGGGGAAACGAACCATCCCAGAGCCGCATCTCGAAAATCAACTGGCGTCGCTTATGAACCTCGCCCGTACTCGGCCATTCAAAGACGCACGTCGCCGTGTCAGGGTACTGTTGATCATCATCGACGAAATACTTTCCACCGATCGCCATCGCAGACGACGGTAAGCCTTCAACACCCAATCCCCAACGAGCATAGTCGATCTCATGCGTTCCATCGTTGCCGATGTCACCCGTTCCAAAGTTGTACCACCAATGCCATTGGTAGTGGAGGCGATTCTTTTGGTACGGCATGTACTCCGCAGGCCCCACCCACAAATCATAATCGATGCCTTGCGGGATCTCCGATGGCATCTCCTTCCCGATCGCACCTCGTCGCTGAACATTCCACGCTCGAGCTACGAGCACCTCACCGATGATCCCTTCTCGGAGCAGTTGAACCCCATCAGCGATCAACGGATTCGATCGGCTTTGGGTTCCATGTTGCACCACCACCTTGTTCCGCCTGGCCGCTTGCAACAACCACCGGCTCTCAAGCAAATTGTGGCTTTGCGGTTTCTCGACATAGACATGCTTCCCAGCCTCACACGCTAAGATGGCGGCCGGAGCATGCCAATGGTCTGGCGTTGCAATAACCACCGCGTCGATCGTTTTGTCATCGAGCACGCGCCGTAAATCGGAGACCGCCTGGGCAGCGTTGACCTTTTGCCCAAGCTGATTGCGTCTCGCTTCGTCCGGGTCGCAAACACATACCACATCAGCAATCTCGGCGAATTTCACTGCCAGACTGGAGCCTTGGCCTCCACAACCGATGATTCCAACCTTAAGCTTCTCATCGCGATTGGCCACGCCCCCTCCAAAGCTCGTCCGAGCACCGAGCACTCCCGCAGAAATTGCAGCGGTCGCCAGGAACGATCGACGGGGAAGTTCAGTCATCGCTATTCTCCAATGGATTTTCTTCGCGAAGGGCAAACGGAAAAAAGGCTCTCACGATCGCGCTGTTGTCGGATTCACCGAACCCCAGCTGTTCAGCGTCGATCAATAACTGTGCATGAGCCTCCGACAATGGTAACTTCTGGCCAGCATGCTGTGCTGCAGCAAGTGCAATTTTGATGTCTTTCAGATGCTGGGAAAGCTTGGCCGCGACCCGAAAATCCCCCGAAAGCATCTTCTCCCCCTTGGTATCCATGATTTTCGAATACGCCATCGAATGGAGCAGCACGTCCATTGCGCCTCGAGGATCCACGCCGATCGACTTTGCAAATGCTAACCCCTCCGCGAGAGCTGCTCGATTTAGCCCGAGCACGACGTTGCTTACCAGTTTCATTTTGGACCCGCTTCCCACGCCCCCTGCATGAATAATCCGAGCTGAAAACACCTCGAACACATCCCTGCAGGATTCCACCGTCTCGCGATCCCCCCCGACAATGGTGGTCACTTCCCGCGAACGCGTCTGCTCGCTCGAGCCGGAAATCGGCGCGTCGAGATAAACGCCTCCCTGGTGTTCAACTCTCTTCGCCAACTCCACGACTTGATTGGGTTGCCCCGTGGTCGTATCGATCAAAATCGATCCTGGCCGTATCGATGCCCCAAAGATATCGAGCATATCTGCCACCGTTTCGCTCGTATACAGACTGATCACGATGCGATCGCATTCGGCGATCGGATGATCGCTCCATACCGCCCCCATCTCAATCAGTGAATCCGCTTTGCGTCGCGTTCGATTATGAACCAGCACCTCAAATCCCGCACCGAGCAATCGTTCGGCAATTGCCGTCCCCATCAACCCGGTACCCACCACACCGATTCGCTTTTTCATCTTACGGCACCTCAGTTTGCGCACTCTCATTCGGCATCGTTTTTTCATCGCGATGCAAGAAACCGGAATCGCGGATTTCGAAACAGCCAAAATCGCAACGATTAAAACGGTATCGGCAGAGCCAGCCTAAGCTGGCTTGGGATTTTTCAAGATCTCATTGACGATCCGCCCGGGTTGTCCATCGAGCAGTGTCCCCACCCCACCCGGCCTCGCAAAGTTCAATTGCGTTGGATCCAATCCGAACAAGTACATAATGGTCGCATGATAATCATAGTGGTGGACGATATCTTTTACTGCTTGGTAACCAAACTCATCGGTCTCACCAAATACAAGTCCTTGCTTCACGCCACCACCTGCCAACCACGAACTAAATCCGAACGTATTATGATCGCGTCCCACGTTCTTTTCATTTTGCACAACAGGCAATCGCCCCATTTCACCCCCCCAATGCACCAACGTCGAGTCGAGTAGCCCGCGCTGCTTCAAATCTTTGACCAATGCTGCCGAGGGCTGATCGGTTTTCTTGCACGCAGCCGGGAGCGCATCTTTGATGTTCGCGTGATGATCCCATTGCTGGGTCGATGTGTAGATCTGTACGAATCGCACGCCTCGCTCCACCAATCGCCTCGCGATCAAACATCGCGTTCCGTATTCGCGCGTTGCATCTTGATCGAGCCCATACATTTTGTGGGTCGCTTCGGTCTCTTGATGAAAATCCAATGCCTCGCGCGCGGCCGACTGCATCGCTTCAGCCAACTCGTACGTCGACATCCTCGCTTGCAGATCACTCTCGTAGGGATGTGCTATCAAATGCTCCGCATTGAGCTTTTGTAACAGTTGCAGATATGCTTTCTGTGGAGCGCCTGCCAAATGGGCCGGTGGATTCAAATTGAGTATTCTCGGTTCCTGGGGGCGTATCACGGTCCCTTGGTACAACGATGGCAACCATCCATTCGACCAACAATCGGTCCCGAGAACCGGCAACCCACCCGGGTCCGTCAGTACGACAAACGACGGCAACTGCTGACTTTCGCTCCCTAAACCATACGTGAGCCATGAACCTAGTACCGGTCGCCCTGCCGTGATCCGACCATGATGCAGCGCATAGATCGACTGTCCATGATTATTCACGCCGGTGTGCATCGAACGAATCAATGTAACATCGTCGGCGATCGACCCCAGATGAGGAACGAGCTCGCTTAATTCCATCCCGCACTGGCCGTAGCGTTCCCATTTCCATGGACCCGACCAAATCTTCGCCGACGACTCAGCCGCGTTGTCGTATTTCAACTCGCCAGAAAAATTCTCGCCATTGCGTTTCTCGAGTTCAGGTTTTCGATCAAACAAGTCCATATGCGATGGACCACCTTGCATGAACATCGATATCATCGCTTTGGCCTGAGCCGGAAAATGACTCGGCTTGGGTTTCAAATCGATGGATTGCGGCGTCAACGATGGCTTGGGAGGAACTCCTTCGCCCCTCAGTTGCACCAAAGAAGCAATCGCTAATGTCGCACCAGCGATGCCTTGTTGGGCTAGGAAATGACGCCTGGAGAAACAGGGTGAAAAACTCATGATTTACGCTCCTCGCTAGTCCACGTAAAGAAATGCATTCGAGGAATAAAGCGCCTGGCAGTACAACGCGAGCGATTGAAGATTGGCGGCGGCAGGTTCCAGCGTCCCCGCAGCAGCAACCGTTGCCCCAACAGGCGCTGCTCCTGTTGTTTCACCGACCGTTTCAGCAGCAGGTTTCGTCAGCGCATTGCGTTGAGCGATCAACCATTCGGTGGACAGCTGAAGTTGCTCATCGCTGGGCAACGTGCCAAAGGCTAAACTCCACGCGCGTCGCACTTGCTCGCGAGGATCCTCACCAACTTCACGTTGCACCCGTTTTGCATAATGCTCTGACAACTTGATGACGCTGCTATTGTTCATCATCAACAGCGATTGGGTTGCTACCGTGGAATTTCCTCGACGATCGCAATTCGGCGAGGTGGCTGCAGGATCGAAAGGCTCCAAAACACCCAGCGGCATCGATCGTCGAACCTGCGCATAAATGGATCTGCGATACACACTTTCCGCTTCTTCTTGCTTGGCAACGAGGATTCCATTTCCATCCCGGGTCGCATTCCCCAAAATGATCTGTCCAACTTCATCGGGATTGACGGCGACCGGCTTGCCGAACATCGAATACGAAACCATGCCACTCGCACTCAGCATCGCATCTCGCACGGATTCAGCTTGCAAGCGACGAAACGAACGATGGCTGAGCAGCCGGTTCTCGGGGTCGACTTGGTGCGCCTGCGGCGACTGGAGCGACGCCTGACGATATGCGTGAGACGTTAACAGCATTCGCTGAAAACGCTTTCGGCTCCACTGATACTCAACCAACTGATTGGCGAGATAATCGAGAAGCTCTGCATGGGTTGGTTTGTCCCCGAGCACCCCGAGATCGCCAGGCATCGATGCGATCCCTCGCCCGAAATGATGCATCCAAATCCGATTGACCGTAGACCTCGCAAATAGAGGGTGCACGCCGGTCACCAACCTCCGAGCAAATGCCAACCGCCGACCCGTCGTTGGTATCGCTGGATCATCAGCGGGGATCGTGTCATGCTCGCCGAGAATGCTCAAGCCTCCAGGCAGAACCGAGTCCCTCGGCTGCTGTATGTCTCCTCGAAAGAAAACAAAGGTGGCCGGAGCTTGATTGGGGACTTCCGAAAAACTCGCTAAATACCGATCTGCAGGCCGCTTGGCTTTTATTTCTGCCTGCTGCGTTTCGTACTTCTTATTGAACTCATTGATCCTCGCCCCATCGTAAAGGCTGGCACTTCCGCGATCCACGTTCAAGCTCGGATAATCCCGCATCAGTTTCTGCTGCTCAGGAGTTCGCTTGTCCGCCGACGTAGCCTTGGCAGTGCGAGCCGCCTCGCGCTGGTCCTCGGGCAACTTCATCACTTCTTTCTCAAAGATATCGGCAACAATCGTATCCAACTCGGCGACCCGCTTTCCTTCGAGCTCCGAGAGCTCTTTATCGACATCGGCGGCCTTTTGCCGCTCCTCTGCTGTCCAAAGATTGACCTGCTTGGCGGGTTTGTCTCGCCACTGCTTCCAATCCAATCCAGGTTCCAGGATCGCACGCAATCGGTAGTAATCCAACTGGGAAATCGGATCGTACCGATGGTCGTGGCACTGCGCACACCCCACGGTTAGTCCAAGCAATGAACCAGAAACGATCTTGATTGTCTCAGCGATGATATCGTTTCGAGCCACATTCGGATCCACACCCTCTTGGCCAGTACCATCCGGGGCCGTCCGCAGGAAACCCGTTGCGGCCAATCGCTGAATGTT
>CAIYZV010000407.1 GCA_903930765.1 uncultured Pirellula sp. | reverse complement strand
GGAAGCTGCGGCGAAGATAGCCGGGAATCAGCCGCGGTGCTCCAGGAACTACCTTCGCATCGTTCACGACCACGTTCGCTCCTGCCTTCACCACACCGCCTGCAATACTATTGGTCTGGACTGCACTATTGGTCTGGACAGTACTATTGGTCTGGACAGCACTGGCGGTCTGGACGTCACCTTCCACTGCTGCCGCAGCAAACTGCGAGTTCATCAGCGCAGGTCGCTCTCCAGAGGAACTTCGTTGAGCCGATGAGCCCGCAGGTGTCTCCGGGATCGCTATCCCCCGCTCCACCATCGCTTGTCGCAAATCCTCATCCGCGAGTAACGCTTGCTTGATCTGATGATCGAGCTGCTTGAACTTCGGATTGTCTGCAGCAACGTTTTCCAGCGCCAAGTAATGTTCGATGGCTTGATCCAACAACCCATTCTGAAGGCACCACTGCGCCAAATGCCAGTGTTCGCCAGTCCCCCAAGCTCGGATCGCTTTGACTTGATAGTTGTACAACGACTGCATCGTCTTACCCACCGAGAGGACTTGCCGATTGGGCAACGTCACTTCGTTCCCTTTATCCAATACGACTGTCAATCGATCGGCTTGTGGCTTCACGAACCCATGAAGCACACTACCGTGTTGCAACAGCACGTACCCTTCGCCGTAGTACGCAACCGGTTGCGCAGTACCGCCCGGCGTTTGCCCAAAGGAGCATCTGCTCATCAGTGCGCCTTGGATTTGGATTGCGACGAAGAGTAAGGTGACAAGGCATTTTCCGCGCATAATTGTTCGCCTAAAAATTCATCCAGTCGCTCACACCCAAATCTCGGCGGGAGCTTTCACGCGGAACCGTAGCAATTAGAGGACAGGCGGAGCAATAGTGGATTGAACGGGTAGCCAATCCGTTTGCCAAGTAACCGATGACTCCTGCAGCCCGCTCAGCAGTGAGAGTCTTGAGAATGCGCAATAGGTTTGCATGCAATCCACAGGCCTAAATGGGGCTACAACGGGGCTACTTGGTGGAAAACGGGAGCTCAAGGCAACGTCGGTGGGTGGCCGCAGCAATTGGGTAAACCCGGCAAACTAGAGAAGCTTGGGTGCTAGGACATCGCTGCAACCTCTATTAAACTAGTGCGAATCCCAAATGCAGGATGGTTGCGAGGGGATTTCGAAAGATGGAACCAGGAGGAAGTTACTGTGCGTAAAGAACAAATTGCAAAACGATCAGCGTATGCGGCTATCCACACAGCGTTGTTTACCGCAGTGGTGTTTCCTGCAGTGGTGTTTCCTGCAGTGGTGTTTGGGCAAGCTTCCGAGTCGACTCCAAGCTCGAGCCTTTCGGGGGGCGGATCGACCTTTTTTGCGGTTCAAGACCCGCTGTCGAACCCCCAACTGCTGGAACGGGTTCGATCCGCATCGAGCCGATTCGACGCGAAAACACTCCCACAGGTCCCCACGGCGCGGCAGTCGCTCGACCAAGCGTTAAGCCAACTGCGTACTTTTTTAGCTTCAAGCCCAGCCCAAGGGCCCCTTTGGCAACGCTTTCTCAAGCTCGACACGATCGCTGAGGAGTTGTCGCAACCGACTCCCAACTTGGAAGTTTTGAACGATATCGAGAAGACGTTCCGGCAGAATTACTACGGTCTCGAGTTTGCTCAGTTTGTGAATGTGCGGGAGACGCTGTCCAAGTACGTCCAATCGCAGCGATTCGGTTCCAACCCTGAAACTACGTTTGAGATTCTACGCAACCGGTTGAACAAGCTCTCGGAGAGAATGCAGGCTCCGGGGATGCTATCCGATGCCAATGCGATGCACGATTTGGCACAAACCGTTGCCTACCTCCATCAAGGGAACCAGCTTCCCGACGTTGTGTCTTCGGTAAAAAGAGCCTTCTCTTACCCGAACCTACGAGTCCTTGCATCCGGCGACTTCCTGCAACGCCGTTTGGCTCGACCAGTGGACGAATCCAATCCGGTCAACGAGTTGATTCTCGGTACGACCATTCTCGGTCAAAGCGTTCTGCGAGGAGTCGTCTCCCCGCAACTCCTCGACAGCCCATCGAATGCCGCCGTTCGATTGAACTTGAACGCGGATTTTGCAAGCTTCAATCGAGGCTACAATCGCTCCGTGGTGTTAAACACGCAAGGGTCCGCGAATATCGCTGCTAGCGAATCGATCGCGTTGACCGATTACGGGCTGGCATCGCTCGGGGACACGGGCGTCGATGCGGATCTAAAAACCGTCATCAATAGTATCGAGCACCGTCTTCGTATCGTTCGAAAGATCGCAGCGAAACAGGCTGCTAAACAAAAGCCGCTAGCAGATGCAATCGGTGAATCCCGACTAGAAAATCGGATTCGTAGTCAGTTTCATGAGCAGCTAAATGGTCAACTCGCGGAGGCCAACAGCAAAATCAATTCGCTGGGAGCTCCGACCCTCTCGCGATTGGGTATCACGAAGCCTTCCAGGAGTTCATGGAGTACTACCGATAACCTAGCCGTTCAATGGAACATTCAGAACGGGGTGCAATTGGCAGCAACCAGTTCCTGCCCCCTCCCGATGGAATCCTCAGGAGTAACGGTACAAATCCACCAATCGGCCCTTGGAAATCTCCTCGACCCGATCCTGGCAGGTCGAATCCTCCGCAGCGAAGATATGGACGGTTATATCTCCCAATTCGGTGACGCTGCCAAAGGTATTCCTCGCAAAGAAGAAGATGGGCCATGGGCGATCACGTTGAATGGATTCCAACCCGTGGAACTCCATCTCGACGATTCTCGGATCCGTTTCCGCATACGAACCTTGAAACTGAGAAAAGAAGAGCAAGGGCTCAACAAGGCGGCCACGATCGAGGCCTCGTACCGGGTAGAGATTGCCGACGGAGCTATCCAATTACTCCGAGACGGTGATGTCAATGTCGAATTTAGCGGCAAAGAGCAACGAGGCGTTGAAGCCGTGACTCTCAGAACATTCCTCAGAAACAAATTTGAGCAACTGTTCCGCCCGGAATTACTCGATAAGCCAGTCCGGTGGGCCGAACGACTTCCCGACCAATTCAAAGACTTGCAACTCGCGTCGCTGGCAATCGACGATGGCTGGATGCAACTCCAATTGCGCTAAAGCGATAGTAATGTTCAAAAACCTAACTCAGATGGCCAACCTGATGAAAGCCGCCAGCAACATGGGCGAGCGGCTTTCAAAACTTAAATCGGACATGGAACACCGCCGTGTCCGTGGCAGAGCCTGCGAAGGGGACCATCACGTCCTCGTCGAACTCAATGGCCTCGGGGTTGTCCAAACCGTTGAACTCTCCGACAGCTTGCTCCATCCAGAACACAAGTCCACCACGCAGCGACTTATTTTGGAATCGATGAACCACGCTGTCGCCCAGGCAAAAGAAATGCACGTTCATGGCGTGCGGGAACTCACCGGTGGACTCGATATACCCGGACTCAATAATATCCTCGATGAACTGGCCCGATAAAGCGCTCGCCCATGCATGCACAGTCGCCGCGTCCCACAGCCGCCATGCTGCCGAGCCTATGGCGGTTTAGAGCATGTCAGCTGAGATCATGTCAGCCGAAACTCGGTTCGATCGCAACATTTTTTCCAACCCCAGCTCTTACTTATAGGGAAACAGGCCATCATGCCCATGGAGAACTTTTCCAAGCATCAGCAGTCGATCATTAAGAACTATTACAAGAATCGCGATGATGTCGCGTTTCAACGGGCCCAAGAGTTGCTCACGGATTTGTATCTATCCGAAGGAAAAAAGAGGGAGAAGGTTTGGGAATCTCTTTTCACCAATCTCGAGCGCATCGGTGTCCCCGCAGACCAACTCGAGCGGATCAAAAAAGAACGCAAGCCTGAGATTATCGCTCAACTCCTAGAGAAGAAACTCTAGCATCCGAACGT
>CAIYZV010000406.1 GCA_903930765.1 uncultured Pirellula sp. | reverse complement strand
TACCAGTATCTCGATGGCTCGACGCCGGCCAAAGCAAGGCAGATCGAGGTGGATCGGTTCCAAAACGGAAATGCCAACGTGTTTTTGATTTCGCTCAAAGCGGGTGGCACCGGGTTGAACCTAACGGCGGCTGACTATGTCGTTCATATGGATCCATGGTGGAACCCAGCGGTCGAGGATCAAGCCACCGATCGGGCGCACCGTATTGGGCAGACCAAGCCGGTCATGGTCTATCGCATTATCGCGCAGCAGACGATTGAAGAAGAGATTCTTAAACTCCATGAAACCAAACGCGATTTGATCGCAGGGGTGCTCGACGGGGCCGAAGGTGCAGCCAAGCTAACCACGGCGGACTTGATCGCGCTCATCCGAGGCGAGCATGCTTAGCTGGGGCGATGGGCCAGAGCAGGGCAGGGGGGTTAGCGAATCCAGTTGCCCGACTGCTCGCGGACCATGTTGAACCAATCGGTCGCCGTGTGAGGGATGTTGTGTTGGTGCTGGTATCCGAATCGCTGCATGATCCCTTCGTCGTGGTATGCCAAAACGCCCAATAGGATTAGCAAGGCGTAGGTCATGAGATTGGGGATGCGATTCTCTCCCCAAAATTTTAGAGCGGTCCCAAAACTGTGCTTGAACACGTAGCGTCCGCGTCGAAATTCGACCGACCAAATTTCATCGAGCAGGATGTGCGACATGAAGCCGATGAAGACGGCGACGGTTTTGAAAAGTCGAAGGTTGATGTTTTCGGAGGACGAAACCAGAAAGACGAATAGGGCGGCGATGAACGCGGCAGGCAAGCTGTGCCACATCCCGCGGTGGACCGTGTATCGTCGGAATAGTTCTGCGATACCGAACCGGAGGAAGAAGTAGATACCGCCGGTGATCAGGAGCATTGTTTCGTGGGAGAGTCCGACCCGCTCGAGCCGGCTGACCATCAACATCGGGACGAAGGCCGCAGCGAACGCGACGGCTTCGCGAAGCGGGATGCCCGAATCGCTATCCAAATCGGGGAGCATACCGCTGACGGCACAGAGTCCACCGGCGATCACGCAGCTTTCCCACGGCATCCCAGATTGGTATCCCCCCAAGCCGAACAACGCGCCGGCGATGGTGCTGACCGTAATATGCGTTTTGAAATCGGCCATAGGGAAGGGGGGAGCTTGAACGAAATAGGGCAGGGGGGAATACCGTTAGCGGCGTCGCGCTAGCGGCCGGTTCCCCTGCATTGGGAGTAGTACCACGAGCAGGGTAATACCAAGAGTTTGATGGGAGAATCAAGATTGGCTCGTGCGGAGCGAATCTTCTTTTGTGAAAACTGGCCTTCGTTCCGGTGATGGCATATGGTTATATTCGGGCGCGGCGGATTGGAAGGCTGCTGAGCTGATTGCAAAGATGGTCATTCCACTGCGATCCGCTGTTCAACTACGAGAAAGCACAATTGCATGCAAACCTACGACATCATCATGTTGGTCGTTCTCGCGGCCGCGACGATTTTTGGAGCCATCAAAGGATTTGCGTGGCAAGTAGCATCGTTGGCCTCGATCGTGGTCAGTTATTTTGTTGCTAGCTATTTCCGCAACGATGTGGCCCAGGTGATCAATGCGCAGCCCCCTTGGAATATGTTTTTGGCGATGTTGCTGTTGTATTTTGGAACGAGTTTGGCGATTTGGTTGTTGTTTCGCATGATCAGCTCGTCGATCGACAAAATCCGGTTGAAGGAGTTCGATCGTCAGTTGGGAGCAGGTTTTGGACTGATCAAAGGGGCCGTGCTTTGTTGCTTGATCACGATGTTCGCCATGACGTTGTTAGGTCCAACGCAGCAGCAATCGATCGCAAACTCACGGAGTGGTCATTACATTGGCCAAGTCCTTTCGCAAGCGGGCGGAGTATTGCCGGCCGAGGTGAAAGAGGTCATCGGGCCGGTCCTTGCGAATGTCGGGAAGCAGTTGGAGCAGAGTCGCGATCCAAACTACAACCAGCCGGTGGCTCCTGGTTTGCCAGGGGGCGATGATCCTTGGTCCAAAGGTTTGGACGCGGCGGTGAACGCGTGGGGGCAAGAGATGACGGGTGGAGGTCAAGCGCCAGCGGGAGAACGAAACACTTCGGGCGGGATCTTGAGCCGCTGGTTGAATCCCAACAATACACCGGCTCCAAGTAATCCGCCGCCGGCGGCTCCTCTGCCGGGCAATCCGAATCCGGGAAATGTTCCGGGCGGTTTGTACCCTCCAGGTTATCCGGCAAGTTTTCCGAGCACTGGGGGAAATTTGAACCCTGGTTACAACCCGTAAGTCTGCCCAGGCGTCAAAAGCTAGCTAATCGCATTTGGCTTTGCTAGCACTTCATTTTCTCTGATTTGGCGATTTTCATTTTCTAGAATAATCAGAACTTCCGGCGCATTTTCCCAGCGGAGGCTTTTTCGTTGGAGCTTGCTTGCGGATAAATAGCCGGGCGTAATTGGGTCGATCTCGTCGATCTGAGCCCAAGGTTCAAACGGGAGTGGAGGCTTGGCTCCTGTCCGGCCGCATTGCGTTGGTCGGGTTCCAGATTCGGGTTTGACGGTTTCCAAGTTTGGATCAGAAATGAGCGCGAGTCAGTCGATGACTTTGGAGAGTCATGCCGTCTGGTTACGTGGCAAGGCTTTCGACCCAGACCGCACCAAAAAGCGATCGCCCCAGACTTCTCCTTCACCAAAACCACCCCCAAATAACGTCCGATAATGTTTCTTATGTTCGGTTTGGGCTCGAGAAAGCCCTGGGAAAACGCGGTTTTTGGTTTTTTGGGGCGTGGTTGGCGGCATGTTGCGTTTGTGTTCCCTGCTGATGGCGTTTCGAGCCGAACAGGGTTTGCCATCGGCGAGCGTTGGCTTGCTGGTTGGGCGGCCTGATTGCACCGGCGCCGGCAGTCGGAATCCTTGTGCGGCGGTTCCGCTCAAGTCGTTCCCATGCGATGATGACGGCTCGGGTTTTCGGATCGTGCCGCTTGTAATGCCGAGGAAACATCGTTGCTTCCGCCAAACTTTTCCGGCCTCGGCCCCGTCGATCCTCCCGTTGACGGGCCGGCCACCCGTATGGACCAACCCGACCGAAACCCTTCCACGAGTTCCTCAGAAAACCTCTCGGCGCGTCCAATCCTGACCATCCTCGCAACGCTCTTGGCGATTTGGGGGTGCGGCTGGCTGATCCGATCCTTGGCTCGCTCCGACGAAGTCGCTCGGTTGGCGTCCATGGTCTTGTTCGCACCCGTACCCGCAACCGCCATTTGGTTGGGTTGGCGCACGCGATGGCGAATCGCAGACTGGCTCGTCGCTGCGTTCTCGCTTCTGATTGGATTCCTGGTCTGGAACGGGATCATGCTCCAAGGCCTAGGCAATCCCTCGCAGCTTCGCGAGGTCATCTCTTTGAACGCTCTTCATTGGGTTCTGTTTGTGCTGGCCGGCGCCACAACGGCCCGATGGATTCAGTGGGTCTCTCGAATCGGAGTATGGTCTATGGCCGGTAGCGATGAGGAGCCCGAGACCAAGGCGTTATCGGTGATTCGGCTGATGGGGATAACGGCTGCAGTAGCCGCGCTGGCGGTTTCCTATCGAGTGATCTTGAACGCTTCGATCGAGGAAGCCAAACCATGGGTTGAGATGGGGTTTCCAAATGGACCAACTCCTTGGTACTCGTGGTTTCCGCTGCGCTCCAAGATCTGGGTCTCGGGAGCAGTTGGTGGTCTGCTGATCGGAGTTCATTGGTTCGCGATCGTCGGGATCCTTCGGTCGGGTTCGTACCGAATGGCGGGACTCGTTCTCTGGATCGTTGTCGCAGCTGGCCTTCGATGGTGTGCAAATCAGATCTACTGGGGTGAGACACCGATCTTGATCGATCTCGGATTCCAGCCGCTGGGGGGAACTCCAGCATATCGGCCAACCCAGATCGCACTCCAAATGCAGATCGCATTTCAAATGCTGATCGAAGGAGCCGTGCAAACCCTCATCACCTGCGCATCGATCTATTGGATGCGCTGCTGCGGATATCGGATCGGACGAAGGGGCAGGGCCCCCCTGCCCTAGCCTTCCCTCGCTGTGTTGCGACGGGACATCGAGAATAGGATGAGTGGCTGCGATGCTCGAACGCAGCGAATTGCCTGCGGCTAGACGCTGAAGGTATACCCGTGCTGGTGCACGGTGCCATCCTCGAGTTGCTCTAGGTACGAGCCCATTTTACGGAACTTGTCGTAGCGACGCTCGAGGAGCGTATCGGGATCGATTTTGACCAATTGCTCTAAGGTTTTTGCAAGATAGTTCTTCAGGCGTGCCGCCATTTGATGATGATCTCGATGCGCGCCGCCGAGGGGTTCTTCGATGACATCATCGACCACACCGAGCAGTGGCAAATGCTCCGAAGTGAACCGCAACACATCGGCCGCCTTAGGCGCATGCTGATGGCTCTTCCACAGGATCCCCGCGCAACCCTCGGGGCTGATCACGGAGTAATAGGCGTACTGCAGCATGGCGATACGATCCCCGACGCCGATCCCGAGTGCACCACCCGAGCCGCCTTCGCCGATGACCATACATATGATCGGCGTTTTGAGTTGGCTCATCAGGAACATGCTTTCCGCAATGACTTGGGCTTGGCCCCGTTCCTCGGCGCCGATCCCTGGATATGCACCTGGGGTATCAATAAAGCAGATAATCGGGATGCTATACTTTTCCGCCAATTTCATCTTGGCCATCGCCTTGCGATAGCCTTCGGGGTGGGCGCAGCCGAAATGGCAAGCGGCGCGTTCCTTGAAGGTTCGGCCTTTTTGGTGCCCGACCACCATGACTTTTTGGCGCCCCAGTTTGGCGAACCCGGTGAGGAGAGCTCGGTCGTCGCCAAAGAACTTATCGCCGTGCAATTCGATGAACTCATCGAAGGCGAGGTTCAAGTAGTCGCGGGTGTAAGGACGGTCCTTGTGGCGAGAGACCTGGACGACTTGCCAAGGTGTCAGTTTGGAGTAAATCTCTCGCGTCGTATCGGTCCAACGGCGTCGCAGTTGGCGAGCCAGTTCTTGCTGTTCCTCCGACGGGTTTGCGACGGCTTCGATTTCGCCCAATTGCGCTTCGATGTCCAGCATCGGTTGTTCGAATTCAAAGCCTTGTGCGGCACTTGGCATGATCGTGAATGGGTTATTGGTGTGTTGCTAGTTTGGGAAACGATGAAACGTCAATGAATTTGTTGGGCTCCACAGTCAGACCGAAGCTTGATCGAAGGACGCGGTCGACGTGGACGGAGACGGCCTAGGTCGGGGCGTCGATCCGGCCGCCTCCTTGGAAATCGTCGAACGGGTTTATATCCGGTATACGAGGCGGCTTCTTAAAGATCGGGGTGCCTCGGAGTATTTTGAGGACATCCCACATGCTATCTGGCCGATCCTCAGGTTTCTTGGCAAGCATCTTTCGTACGACTGCATTGAACTCGGGAGTCACGTTTTCATTGCCGACGAGAATCGACGGGACCGATGCCGAAAGGTGTTTGCTCAAGAGTTCGTTGGGTGTGTTTCCGGTAAAGGGAGCGCGGCCGGTGATCAATTCATAGATCATGCAACCCATCGAGTAGATATCGCTTCGCGGGTCCAAGGTTTGTCCTCGGATTTGTTCTGGGGACATGTACGATCGAGTCCCTTCAACTTTGGTTTTGCCAGCAAAGAGTTTGCCGAGTCCCGTTTTGACTTTTTTGGCGATCGTAAAGTCGATCATTTTGACTTCCCAATTCCGGCTCAAAAGAAAATTATCAGGCTTGATATCGCAGTGGACATATCCCTTGGAGTGCAGGAAGTAGAGTGCCTCGGAGGATTGTTCGACGATGCTCGGCAACTGGTATGCGATGGGTTCGGGACCTTTTCGCATGGCCATTTTCAAGTTGAGTTCGCTGAAAAGTTCCAAAACGATGAACGGGGTTTCGGCATCGGTTCGATACTCGATGAGTTTGATGATGTTCTTGTGGCTCATTGCTTTTGCCACTTCAAACTCATGCTTGAGGAACGCGATTTCCTCCTTGTTTCCTCGCTGTTCGGGGCGGAGTACTTTTAACGCAAAGTGGGCGTTGTCCTTGTCTCGAATCGCTTCCCAGACTTGGCAGGTGCTACCGAGTCGGATCAGTCGGGCGAGTCGATAGGAGCCGAGAAAGTCGCGAACCTTGACCATGTTGAAGCTACTGCTGGGGCAAAAGGAATCATCACCCCCCTGCCCTACCCTGCACCTGGAACGCCGAGTCCAACGAAACCAATGTCAGTTCGACTCTGTATTTTGAGTCGGACACCGGCATATTGAGTCGAACAGGGCTCGAACGTGGTGCGAGCCTGGGGGCCGCATCTTCAGTACTATAGGCAAAACCCGCAAAATCCGAAAGGATTGACCTTTCCAGCGACTCCCCTACATTCTCTCCCACCGTTGCGTGGTTGGGCTAATCCAGTCCGGTTGCGTATCGCGGGAAAAAGCAACGCCACTCGCGTTTAGATTGGCGGAAATCGTATTCAAAACCTTCCATTTCCAAGGAATCTACCACCATGGCCCGTTCTGGAGTTATCACATTCAAAGGTGCCCCAATGACCCTTCTCGGGGACGAACTCAAGGTAGGAAGCAACCTTCCCGAGTTCACTCTCCACTACTTTGAAGGTGGATTGAAAACCATTACGCCGAAGGATTTGGCTGGCAAGCCGACCATCATTTCTTCGGTTCCCTCGCTGGATACCGGCGTATGTGCTATCCAAACCAAGAAA
The DNA here is from genome assembly GCA_903930765.1 of uncultured Pirellula sp. GTDB lineage: Bacteria > Planctomycetota > Planctomycetia > Pirellulales > Pirellulaceae > JBKCUI01. The sequence goes on along the minus strand of CAIYZV010000406.1, from coordinate 4,366 downwards.
TTCAACAGCGAATTGGCTGCCATGGAAGGAAAGATCAATGCGGTTACCGCGAGCCGCGATCTGCCATTCGCGATGAATCGTTTTTGCGGTGCGGAATCGATCAAGAACATGCGCGTTGGCAGCGATTACCAATCGGGTGATTTCGGACATAAGCTCGGTCTTCTCATCGACGAGCTCAAGCTGCTCACTCGCGCTGTTGTCGTTGCCGATGCCAATGGCAAAGTCGTCTACGTTGAGATCGTTCCCGAAGTAACGTCGGAGCCAAATTACGATGCGGCTTTGAGTGCATTGAAGGCACAACTCTAAACCTGAGCGTTGGATCGAATCGCAAGCGTATCTCAAGAATCGAGTTGGTCGGGGCTCAGGGTGACCTACCCCCCTGCCCTGCCCCGAGGTTTTTGGTCCATAAAAACAAAAAGCTCTTACCTCAGTGGATTGAAATCCGGGTAAGAGCTTTGCTGTGAGGGATGCCGGGCACGTCTGCTTCGTTTCTTCGAAGCTCCGCGGGCTGTTCCTCTAGAACTTAATCTCGGTCGCGTTTCCGTTCGCCAGCGATGCGTTTCATTTCGCCCGCCATGCGTTCCACCATTTCGCGCAGTTCTCGCATTTCCCCCTTCAACCGTTCATTTTCTTCCATGAATCGCGCCATCGGAGCGCCTGGATTATTGGGGCCTTGGGGGCTAATGGGGCCGGGAGGATTGAATCCTGGTTGCCGTTGGTTTCGCATCGAATGCGCAAACGCTTCCTTGGCGTTGCCTAAGTCTTTTTCAATATCGTCGGCCTTGCGAGTGACCTCGAAAGCCATGTCGTGCATTTCTGCCATCTTGAGGTTTTCGGCGGCGACGCGTAGGTGCTGAAGTCGTTTCGCAGTTCGTTCGAGCTTCTCGACTTGCTCAGCATTCGGACGCACTTGACGGGCGCGCTCGGGCGACTCTGGACGGTTTTGTCGTTCCGATTGACGTTCTGATTGACGTTCCAACGCAGCCATCAATTCAGCAGCTTCGCGTTTGCGCTGACGCGCTTGATCAGGTTTGCCATTCTTAGCGAGTTCTTCCGATTCCTCTCGCAACTGAGCGATCTTGGCTTTGAGTTCTTCGCGTTCATCGGCATGCGACGGTGCAGCATTCGATAGGAGGCATGCGGTGGAAACGAAAGCGGATGCAATCCAAAGGTGGTAACGCATATGAGGATGGTCCTGGGATGGGAGTGTAGGAGAGGCGAGCCCGCATGCATCGGATCCTTCAGGTTCCGTGTGGGCATGGAAGCATGTTTTCGATTGCTCCCAAGAGACGACTATACTTGGCGGAGGGAGGAAGCCACAAGACCTAGGGCGGAGATTAGTATCCCTTAGGTTGTTAAGACGGGGATTCCGTGCGTCGCGAAACAGGCGGGGCGTTTGGCGGGGGAACTGGAGATTTTCGCACATCGCGAGCAGCGAGTTCGCGACCGATGATATCAAAGCGGGTTTTGCTTTCGAACGGTTCGAGGCTTCGGACCAATTCGCTCATCAGTTCTTCAATCCGGCCGAACACCTTGGTGATTTTACCTTCGAAGTAATGGGATGCGATGGCAGCGGGGATTGCAACAATCAAACCCGCAAGTGTTGTCACGAGGGCTTCGTAGATACCGACCGCCAGAAAGTCGGCTCGGTTTTGACCCGCTGTCAGTTGCGTCGTATCGTGGAAAGCTCGAATCAGACCCCACACCGTACCGAGCAATCCCAGCAACGGCGCGATGCCGGCTCCGAGATTGAGCCACCTAACATTGGCATAGGCGCGATCGACTTGCCTTTGGGTAGCTTCGCTGACTGCATTCGCGATTTCCGATTGGGGCCGGCCTGCTAGTACGATTCCCGATTTAGCGATCTCGGATGCGGCGCATCGAGACTCATTGCATACGCGATACAGCGCCCGCGGATCGACTTTGCCGGAGCGAAGCGAGTTGGTCATCGATTTTCGAAATGAGTTGGGGAGCAGGCGTCCCGAGCGCAACCCGATCCAACGGTCGAACACAAAGGTCACGACGACCAAACTGGTGACTCCGATCGGGATCATGAACACGCCCCCGCGGATCAGCAGGTCGATGAAATCGATCCCCATTTGTTTTTTATCGACGGGGACTTCGGCGGCGATGGTTGTCGGTGTGGTCCCGAGAACTTCGTTGGATTGCCCAAAGCTCACTCCGCAGAAGCCAACGGTTAAAGCCAAGATCCCAGCCATCAAAAGCGCGTTCCCGCGGGCATGCAACGCTGTGAAAAGCGTCGAACGGGTGCTCGCTGCATTGGTAGTGTCCGAACGCATTTGGGACCAAGCAGACCGTAAACCGGATCGCGATCGTGGTGGCACGCAGTGCTCCTTTGTGACGACGAATAAAACAGGATCCCCAGTATAACCCAAGGCCGAAGACATCAAAATCAGAATCCGCGAGTCGGGCTAGATCCTCTGGGCAAAAGCTTCTGATTTATCCAAGGAAGTCTGGGATGTTTTCGGGCTATTTCAAAGCGGGCTCCACTGAAAAACATTCCGCGTCACTGGAGAGATAATCCCAAGGGACCCTCGAGATCGCACCTGATTGTTCGAGTTTGAGAACCGCGTCTCGCATGGATGTCTCGAAATTGCTTCGAGCCACGCGATCGCCATCAGCGATGCCGCGCCAATCGATGACGAGGTACCGTACTAGGGCTTTCGGTGGGTCTGGGGCCTTCGGCTGGTCGGGGGCCATCGGCTGGTCTGGGGACTTAGGGGGGGCGGGCAGACTGGAGTTGGATCGAAGCAACGGTTCGAGCGATGCAAGTTCCTCTGGTCCGACTTCCAGCGTCGGCACCGTCAGGAAAAATGTATCGGCAGTTCCGATCACCAGCCACCGATCCGTTGCGGGAGCGATCGTGGAGATCGTGGAGATCGTGGAGATGTTGTGCGAGGCAGGAAAGCGATTGATCCAATCGGTATAGATCGGGTAGGTCGATGGATTGGCCGATAGACTGTTCGATGGAGGTACCGCGATCGGGTTCGAGTTCACGGCCCACCCCTGCCCTGCCCTACCCTCTCTGTCTTTTGCTATGCCTTCTCGATCTTCCCCCCTGCCCTCCCCTGCCCCGGAATTGTCAGGTTCTGCATCGCCTTTCCCAGCTTTTGCTTGGTTGTTGGTCCGAGCATTGGCGATCGAAGCGGGGATCAGCTGATCGATGGCCACGAGCAAGCGTGGGTCGGCGGTAGGCCAAGCGGCCAATGCGATGGTGCTCCATGCCAGCGAGATCAAGCCGAGTGGGAAGAGCCAATAACCGCCGGATCTTTCGCGCAGCCACTGGATCGCACGGGCGGCTGGCCAAGCCAGCATTGGGGTTGCGACAACCCAATCGCGATCGAGGTGGGTGGTGAACACCCACCAGAGAAGGATCCAAACCAACCATACGATCGACGTGAAGCGAATGTTGCGATCGCGATAGCCTAGTACAGCGCCGATCGCGGCAAGTGGCATCAGCAACAGTCCATGCGCCATGGAGTTCCAAAGGATTCCGTGGAATGCCTCGGCTACGTCGCGGAACGAGGCGCCGAGCATGGCGATGTTCGAGTGTGCAATCGCCATCGTCGGAAGGAAATCGTGGGATAGCGGCGGGCCATGCAGGTAAGCTCGAAGTTGCCATGGAACCGCAGCAACGATGGCTACCGAGAGCATCGCAATTTTTGCGATGCCGTATCGACTTGCAATGGAGTGACTTTTGCGGAGTTCACCTGTTCGATCGCGAGGGTCGCGGTAGATGACCCAATGAAGAAGAATGTTGCCGACGATGATTCCGAGTAGCGTTTGGTAGCTGAGAGCTCCAGTAGCGATGCACCACGCGCAAAGGCTGGGTATGGACTTTCCATTTGGCATTTGGATCAAAACCATCGATGCAGCGATCCAAAGCATTACCCCCCCTGCCCTGCCCCCGAGCCGGACCAGTTCGTGCATGCCAGGGTGAGCGACGAGTAGAAAAGCGATCAGCGCGGCAGCCAACGCACCGGATCGCGAGCGGATGTTCGACGCAATCAGTAGAATTGCGATCAACCAAAGCGATGCGTGGAGGACTTGTCCGGAGAGCCATGCGCACGTGAGGTGGCGAAGCATGGCTTCGGGAGTTTCGCTGGGATTGAAGGTTTCTAGCAGCGAAGTGATGGCGAGGGCCGGCATGATGCTCCCTTGAGGGCCGTTCGCAGCACGATGAAAATCGAACCATACGATCGATTTATCCAGAAAGTATTTTTTGGTCGAGAGCATCTCGATCTCTCGGACATCGGCATCGTAGCTGGGCAAGCAGGAACCGAGCAGCGCGATGGCAGCGAGCCAGCAAGAACCGACGAACGACAACCCGATCAAGCGACGGCTC
>CAIYZV010000405.1 GCA_903930765.1 uncultured Pirellula sp. | reverse complement strand
CCTGGAAGATGTTGCGAGCACGTTTGGCACGGATCGAAGAAGAAAAACGGGAGGCTGCTTTAGCGACCAAGTATCAAAACAAAACCATCACGGGTTTCGGTTCTCAGATACGCAACTACTTCTTGCATCCTGACCAACGGGTCAAAGACTCGCGCACCGGATTCCAAGTTGGTAACTTTCACGTGGTCCTGAGCGGCGAAATCCAAGGGTTCTTGGAATCGTTCCTTAAGTATCGGATGGTGAGCGAGGCGGGCAACAAGTAGTTATGAAACGCTGCGTTAGTTTGGCTGCCGGTCCGTTGAGTGTTCGTTTTCAAAGCGTCGACGATCGACTCACTCACTCCATTGGTGTCCTGTCGGGTGAAGTCTTCATTCCCTTTTTGGAATCGATCGAAGGGTCGTCGAGCGACGCTTGGCCACAAAGCCCACCGATGCAGCAGATGGTCGAGGAGCACATTGGCTCTTCGAATCAGCCTGTGCTGTTCGGTGTCGGACTCTCTGGCAACGGGCACTGGTCCATGGCTATCGAGTCGCACTCCGAGTCTGTGCTCAAATTCGATATCGCCTGCAAGGTTTCTAAGAGCGCAACTAGGTTGGGTTCGAACTATCGATTACTAGTCGATTCAAGCATGCAATCGAGCCACGGGGACCCAAGCCAACAGCGGCTGGTGCTCCGTAATCGTAACGAAACCGGTAACGACAAGGCTTCAAAGATAGAACTGACGATGTTAATCGGCAATCTGCAAGCTTCGCAAAACGAACTGCTGATTGTCCCCTCGGGTTCGCCTGACAAAATCCAAACGCATCGTTGGTGCTTCCAAATCGCGTTGTCGGACTCTGCGGATTAGTCTGGATACAATCGCCAAGCTTTACGAACGGGCACAGTCGCAGTGCCCTCAGCAGCGGGTGCGGATGACGGAGCTTGGATCGGATGAAGCCATCCGTCTCTTGTCGCGACAGAAAACTCTGAGGTCGCAGGGTTGAATCCCCAGCAGGTTATCGCACGAAGGCCAATAGGTGATGTAAACGGCAGAGACACAGGACTAACAAATTCGTGAATGTTCTTCTTCTTGGGCTTGCCTTCTTTGTCGGTCCCATTCTCTTCTTCACGTCGTTGGATGGTGACAGTCTCGATCTTTTGCTCATCCAGCCAGCTAACACTTTTCGGCGTGAACTGAAGGTTTAAAAGCCGCTGAGGAAGTCCCGTCCGCTTCGTCAACACTCGGTCGGGGTCATTGATCGACCAAAGGCGAAGAGTGCCCGTTTCATCCAGCGTTAGAGCTCCTAGATCGACAATCCCAACCGCCCCGACCGTTCGTTCATGTCCCACGAACGAACCCTTTAAATCGAGGGACGGAAAATCATAAACGCGGGCAGTCCTGTCGCGCGAACCTGAGATGAATTGAGTGCCATCTGCTTTCCAGGCAATCGCCAGAACTTGGTCCGCGTGAGCGGCCACATCCAGCAATGATTTATTGAGCTCCACGTCAAAGATTCGTATTCCGCCATCCATAGAGCCGATCGCCAGGATAGGGGCAGTGGGAGAAAATGCCATCGCGAATGGCAAATCGCTGAGGCTCGTTACGGCCCTCGCTGTGTTTGGAAGTTCAGCATTGACTAGGTGCACAGTCGCGATTTTGCCTGGTTGTCCCGACGCGATCGCAACCCAGTGACCGCTCGAGTCGATTTGAATCGCGCTGATCTGCCTGCCGAATCCGGTCCATCGTTCGATGAGTCGCATCTCGGCAGAATCGTAAACGAGGACTTCGTTTACGCCCGCAACGTACACTCGATTCTTGGTTGGCCCAAAAGCAAACAAAGGAGTTGGGACTTTGGGGTACGTTGCGAAAACCGGTG
>CAIYZV010000404.1 GCA_903930765.1 uncultured Pirellula sp. | reverse complement strand
TCTCTGGCTTTAGATGAACCGAACGTTCCAAAATCTCTCGCGGCGAATAGGGCGTCCCCCACCAAAGCAGGTCACCGCTAAACGTGCCCAATCCACTCCTGTGGCAGAGCAAATCCCGAACTCGCAAATCGTTGGAGGCCAGAGGATCCGAAAGTTGGAGCCACGGCAGTATTTTCTGCACTCGGTCATCCCACGTGAGCTTCCCTTCGTCCACCAGCATCGCCAGCGCCGCTGCCGTAAACGCTTTGGAATTCGAGGCGATCGCAAACAGGGTGTCTTCGTCTACTTTGTCGTCTCGACCTAGCTCCCGGACCCCAAAACCACGGCTCATCAGCACTTGATCATCCTTGATAATCGCGACCGCCAAACCAGGAACCTCCCAGCTTTTTCTCGCATCCTCGATCCATGCCTCCAGCGTTTCGATGCTCGGTGGGGAATCTTTTTCCGTGGTGTTTTGCACGACGGTATCTTGCACGAGCGTTGCAACCGTCGATGCGTCCTGCCCCAAAACCACTTCGACCCTCGCCGAGCAACACAGCATCAAAACCATGAATCCCCAAACGGCGAGACCCGCCAAGTTTCGCCGAATTACGACTGCGTTCTCCACCCATCTATGTGCCATCGTTGACCACCTCATCACGAATGATTTAAAGAATGATAATAATTCGACGCGTCCCCGACGAAGCACCACAAGATGGAGCTTGATCGCTCGGCAGAATCCCCAGCCTTCGCAATTTCATTGCAAATTATTTCGCTAGTATCCTGAAGATGTCCCAGCGATCCGATTGGCCAACTCAATTCGGGGCAGACCCAGTTCGTCCCTTGCCGCGTCCATCATCTCACTGGTACGGCTCGAACCGCACCGCGTCACCCCCAGCGACCGAACTTCCAAAAGCATCTTTAAATCGCGCACCCCTCCTGCCGCTTTGACTTGAACGTGAGGCGCAGCGTGTTGCCTCATCAGCTTCAGATCCTCGATCGTCGCACCCCCCTTGCCATATCCGGTGGAGGTTTTCACCCAATCCGCATTGAGCTCATTACAAATCTGACAAAGCCGGATCTTGTGCTCGTCCTGCAAATAGCAGTTCTCAAAGATGACTTTTACCTTGCGTTTGGCAGCATGCGCGACTTCGATCACGGCGGAGATATCATCGCTCACATAAGCCCACTCACCGCTGAGTACTTGGCTGATGTTCACCACCATATCCAACTCTTCACAGCCATCCTCGATCGCCTGGACGGATTCCGCACGTTTGATGGTGGTGGTATGCCCGCCATGCGGAAAACCAATCGTTGTGGAGGGCTTCACCGCGGTGCCCGATAGAAGCTCTGCACATCGCTTCAAGTAGTAAGGCATGATGCAGACACTCGCGACATCATAAGCGATCGCTAGCCGTATCCCATCTTCGAGTTCTTTTGCGGTCATCGTCGGGATCAACAGCGAATGATCGATCATCTTTGCGACGTCGGTGTACGTGTAACTCACAGAAAGCCCTTTGCGATTAACAACCCCTTCCATCAGGCCGCGGGCTACATC
>CAIYZV010000403.1 GCA_903930765.1 uncultured Pirellula sp. | reverse complement strand
TCTCTGGCTTTAGATGAACCGAACGTTCCAAAATCTCTCGCGGCGAATAGGGCGTCCCCCACCAAAGCAGGTCACCGCTAAACGTGCCCAATCCACTCCTGTGGCAGAGCAAATCCCGAACTCGCAAATCGTTGGAGGCCAACGGGTCCGAAAGCCGGAGCCACGGCAGTATTTTCTGCACTCGGTCATCCCACTTGAGCTTCCCTTCATCCACCAGCATCGCCAACGCGGTTGCCGTAAACGCTTTGGAGTTCGAAGCGATCGCAAACAGGGTGTCTCCATCTACTTTGTCGTCTCCACCTAGCTCCCGGACCCCAAAGCCACGGCTCATCAGCACTTGATCATCCTTGATGATCGCGACCGCCAATCCGGGAACCCCCCAACCTTTTCTCGCATCCTCGATCCAAGCCTCCAGCGTTTCGATGCTCGGTGGGGATTCTTTTTCCTTGATATCTTGAACGACGGTATCTTGAACGACGGTATCTTGAACGACGGTATCTTGAACGACGGTATCTTGAACGACGGTATCTTGAACGACGGTATCTTGAACGAGCGTTGCACCCGTCGATGCATTCTGCCCCAAAACCGCCTGGTTGCTCAACGAGCAGCACAACAGCAAAACCATGAATGCCCAAGCGGTGGTGACCGCCAAGCTTCGCCGCATGGTGAACGAGTCCTTAACCAATCGATGAACCATAGCGACCCTCATGAGGATTGATTTGAATATTGATATCAAGATTGATGGGAAACGCCCACTGCAACGCCCGACGGGATGGAGCTTGATCGCTCGAGGAAATCCCAGCCTTCGCAAATCCGATGAAACCCAATTCGAGTGCGCCCCCAACAGCTAGTATCCTGACGACGTTCCAGCGATCCGATGGGTCAACGCAATTCGGGGCAGACCCAGTTCGTCCCTTGCCGCGTCCATCATCTCACCTGTACGGCTCGAACCACACCGCGTCACCCCCAGCGATCGAACTTCCAAAAGCGTTTTCAAATCTCGCACCCCACCTGCCGCTTTGACTTGAACGTGGGGCGCCGCGTGTTGCCTCATCAGCTTCAGATCCTCGATGGTCGCCCCCCCCTTGCCATATCCGGTGGACGTTTTTACCCAATCCGCGTTGAGCTCATTACAAATCTGACAAAGCCGGATCTTGTGCTCGTCCTGCAAATAGCAGTTCTCAAAGATGACTTTTACCTTACGATTGGCCGCATGCGCAACTTCGATCACGGCGGAGATATCATCGCTCACATAAGCCCACTCGCCGCTGAGTACTTGGCTGATGTTCACCACCATATCCAACTCTTCACAGCCATCCTCGATCGCCCGTAACGCCTCGGCACGTTTGATGGCAGTCGTATGCCCGCCATGCGGAAAGCCAATCGTCGTGGAGGGCTTCACCGTGGTGCCCGATAGAAGCTCGGCACATCGCTTTAAATAGTAGGGCATGATGCAGACACTCGCGACATCATAAGCGATCGCTAACCCTATCCCATCTTCGAGTTCTTTTGCGGTCATCGTCGGGATCAACAGCGAATGATCGATCATCTTTGCGACGTCGGTGTACGTGTAACTCACAGAAAGCCCTTTGCGATTAACAACCCCTTCCATCAGGCCGCGGGCTACATC
>CAIYZV010000402.1 GCA_903930765.1 uncultured Pirellula sp. | reverse complement strand
CAAAAAACGTTCTTCAGCGGACGGAGCGACTCAATCGCGGATTTCCACTCGCTCGGGGGTGGATCGCGAGTGACTGCAACATTAGCGATGTGGTTCAGGACAATCGTCAGGCCGGGGACTTTCTTAGAAAGTTTAGTGATAACCATCGGAGTATCTGGTCCTCCGTTGATATCGAGGGTCAAACCGTGCTGTTCCAAGAGTTGGAAGGGTTTGACTTCATCGCGATCGACCAGCGTTGAGACCTTCGGTGCCAAGACTCGGATACCTCGGAATAGATCGGCTTTGCTGAATCGGCGGACTTGCGACTCAAACGCGCTCGAGTCAGGCTCCAAACGACCGACGATCCCAACGATGAAAGGTTCGTTTTTCGCAAGGTCCAGGAGCCACTGGTTATCTTCCACCCATTCGCTCGCCTCGACGATCACCGTCCCCGTGACAGGTTTGTACTGCTCCAACTGTCGCAAGTCTTTTGGCAATACCGTACGATAAAGCGAACTTCCCTTGTCAGGCCACGGTACACCTTGAGGGCGTTTCGGATCGTAGAAATGGGTGTGGCAATCGATGATCTCCATGGGCTCAATCTCCATGGGCTCAATCGAAGCATTCACGAGCCCGTGGCTCGCAATAGCTCCGGTGCACGCCAACGCACTAGTTGTTAAAAAGGCACGTCGATCCATTGATATCTCCTCGCCGCTGCTTTTCGATACACCGATGAAACCTGCGATCGTTCAGGTTATCATATTCGAAGCGTTTGGCCTCGTGGTCTAATGCTCGAATGCAATTAGCACGTTATTCCTCCTATCCTTTTCCCACCCTCAATTTGAAACATCGATGAGAATCACCCACCTGCTACGAATCGCAATCCTAACATCGGCCCTCGCACTCTCCTTATTATTGCCAGCTTTGTGCGTGCGGTGCAGTGCGATGTTTCACCCGGAGGAACCGCCTGTGGAAAACCCGGGCACGGAAGGGAACGGCAATCATGTGGTGGGCCCTGAATACCGACTGGACCCCGACCTTGAGGATCATGGAAACCCGAAGGGTAAGTACTTCGAGTTCAAGATGAAGCTTGCCGACAGCAAGATTTTTCGTGGAGATGACACGACCCTGGATCCAAAGAAAGACGTTCGTAAAGAGCGTAAGATCTTTGTGTACGTGCCGGCAGCGTACAAGGACGGGACCAAGGCACCGATTTTGGTCATGCATGATGGGCCCAGCCATATGAACCTGGTCCGGAATGCGCTCGACAATCTGACCATCTCCAAAGACCCCAAAAGGAAGCTGCCAGCGTTTATTGCCATCAGCGTTGAGAATGGCGGGAACGACAGCAAAGGTAGCCAACGCGGACTCGAATACGACACCATGTCGGATCGGTTGGCGAGGTTTGTCAACGATGAAGTTCTACCGGCGGTCTTGAGCAATCCTGAAATCCGTGCGGCGTACCCCAACATCGCGTTCACGGAGAACCCATGGGGACGGGCCGTCATGGGATGCAGTTCCGGCGGCGCAGCCGCGCTGACCATGGGATGGTTCCGACCCGATCTGTTCCGACGATTGATCACCTACTCCGGTACCTTCGTCGACCAACAAGATGACGATGCCGCAGAGGAAGCTCAGTTCCCGTTGGGCGCATGGGAATACCACTCAAGCATGAACTTGATCGGGAAAAGCGAAAAAAAGCCGCTGAGAATTTTCACTCATGTCGCAGATAAAGATCTGCGAGCAAACGATCCGGAAGAATCGTATCACAACTGGGTCATGGCCAACGAACGAACCGCCGATGTGCTGAAAGCGAAAAACTACGACTATCGATACGTGTTCAGCAAGAGCTCCGGCCACTGCGACAAACGTGTTTTCGAACACACCCTCGCAGATACACTGGCTTGGATGTGGCGCGGCTACCAGCCGTAGTCTCAGCCTAATGCCCAGCATTGACCGAGGCTGAGGAGTTGACGCAACGCAATTCAAAAAAGCTCGATCGAGGCCTTAGTCTGCATCGCTTTGTCCTGGCTCCTCGCCGTGCTCGTACTCAGCATCGCCGTGCTCGTACTCAGCATCGCGGTGCTCGTGCTCGTAGTCGACTGAACGAATGTATTCGCTCGCAACTACTGATCACGAGCACGGCGATTAGGCTCCTCCAACGACCGCGAAGTGTCAAATGCCGTGGCGACGTATTCGATCGAAAGGCGATAGACATCAAACCGATCGCGGTAGAAGAAGTGTTCGGTCACGATTGCCTCGATTCGATGACGAGCACGAGCACCGTCGGCGGCTTCGGTGCAATGTGTTGTTCGTGTCATTCAGCCGGATTGGCGGTTGATTCAGGTTCCTCAGTCACAAAAACATGGAGAATCGTCGTTACGAACAGCAGGAGTACATTTGAACTCAGCCATGTCCAGTAGCCAACCAGCAGGGAAGTAATTTTTGTTTTCAGACCAACCGGATGGTCTCCATAAAAAGTTGTATCTTGCGTCAGAAAGATACCTGCAAATAGCACTCCTGCAGCAGCAAAGAGAATCGCGAAACTACTACCCCATCGTCGAACGTCGGCCGAATTGGACCGTGTACGCGCTACAATCAGGCACACCGATGCAATTGCATAACTTGGATTTGCCAGCCAAGAATACTCACCGCAAAAAATCCCCAATATTCCGAACAGTAGCAAACCGAATCCTGGTGAGTTATCCGGCCCGAAGCAAGGCAACATCAAGCTCGCCGAGTAAAGCAAGACCGACGTGCACCATATTAAGGCTACGCAGATCGACGAGATTTTAAGACGAGCCCTGTGTTCCAACGTATCCTTCACGAAAATCGATCGACACAAACGGCGGCCATCACCCGGCACGCGCGAGCGACGATCCATTTCAAAAACGGCCGATCGCGTGCTCGGCGTGCATGGCTAGGTTATTTGACTGTCCGGTTTCTCTGGATTCTAACACAGGAGGAATTGCCGAGGAACTAAAAACGAAGCAAACTTCCGACAGAGTTCCATACGGTGTTTAGCCCCGGATAAACGAATACAACCAAAGAGTATTGGCGACAGGCACAGAATCCAATGTCCGAACGGCATACGCTTCAGATAGAAGATTGCTGCCGTAAATGACATCGTTGCAAAAGCAGCGGACGCAATTGCCGTCCGAACGTAATCTTTGGTTAATAGTGGCGGAGTAGAGTGTATTTATGCATAAATCGATACCCCGAAGATGAAGAGGTATAGAGAACCGAGAATCGCGCCCACAGTTATTCCGGCAGCGCGAAACCGGATCAAGGCACGTGATTCACAGTGCGGCGAGGCCCCCCAAATCGGCGGTGAGTAAGAATCGTTAGAGTCCATAATTGCGAACAATCCAGGCTGTGCGGGTCTTCGCCAAATAACGGTACCAATCACGCGGTTGCAGCCAAGTGATTTACCATCAGGAAATGCGTGATCGGCAACTCGGGTTCAGCGTTTTATTCGGCATTCCACTTCCATGGCCGGCGCAGGATACCGAGAGATACGTTCTCCGCTCTAATGCGACTTCGAACTGCCTCTACACCCTCACTCATTACCATATCCTTGGTAACTTGTCCGGGCCATACATGACGCGTAGGATACTCCTCTGGAAAGTTAAGCACAATACTGTAGCCATTGCTGTCTTCGTACTCATAGAAGTTGTCCCGTATCAGATGCAAAGCAAAATCGAGTTCAAACGGCGCCGTCTGGTCTTTTTCGGTAGCACGAGATTTTGCTATCGATGGAAGAAGTTCGTTGATCGCTAGGCCACAGCAAGGTCCAGCCGCAAATCCTCGGACCCTTGCACTCTTATCCCTCAGCAGTTCAGCGAGAATTGCGATGCAAATTTCCGTGGGAAGCCATCAGACAATTATTGGATGGATCTCCGCCGCTTTTTTGCTTTCCGATTGTGGGTAATTGATTCGAAGGCATCAATTGCGCGAACGGCGATTATCTTCAGTTCAGGCGGTTCACTCCGTGAGTCAAGCCATTCACGGTAGGATCGGGAATTGGGTCGGAAATCGTCATTCATTACGAGAAATATGCCTCGCGGTTGCCGCACGACACGCATCATGCGGGCGGCGCGTGTTACGGTGGTGTCATAATCGACGCTGCCGCCGCCTCGTGTGAATGCGCTAGTTCGGAGTTACTGCCGCCCCTCGATGTACTCCTCGACAGCCCGCTTGGCATCGGCCAACCCCGATCCGGTCTCATCGCGGTACGCCTTGATGGCCGCGATTTTGCGGGCCGGTCCTTCGTCGGCCATCGCCTGCCAAGCCGCCTTCGTTGCGGGCGTGTAGTCAAGGCCGGCGTGGGTCAGCAGCAGGTCCAGCTTCTGCTCCACCCGGGCAAGCCGGTCTCGGTTGGCGGGGCCGAAGTTCGCCCGAGCGACCGCTGTCCCGCTGGCCAGCACGGCAACGATCGCGGCGATAATGGTGAAGTCGGTAAACTCCAAAACCGCGAACAGCATAAGTGTGACCTCCATTTGTACTCGACGAAAGAATCCATGTAAGTCCTGGGTTTGGGGTGGGAGCCATTCGAATAAAATCTGGCGACTCTGACCCGTGATCTTGTTCTGCGCTTGCAACGCAGAAACGTCACAAAATTCCACCCCCAAACCCAAGGAGACTCATACCT
>CAIYZV010000401.1 GCA_903930765.1 uncultured Pirellula sp. | reverse complement strand
GTGAATCGATCCGAAGAGGGGATTGCAACAGCGCGATCGTTGCGGGTGTGAATGTTATTGTTGACCCCTCGAGAATCATTCAATTGGGTAATCTTGGGATTCTCACCCCCACAGGAAAATGCGTACCCTTCGGGAATCGAGCCGATGGTACGGTCATCGGCGAGGGGGCCGTCACGATTGTCCTAAAACCTCTTTCCGATGCAAAGCGCGATTCCGATCGCATCTATGCCGTCATCAAAGGGACCGGTGTGAGTGTAGGGGCTGGAAGTGTCGGATTCACCGCCCCAAACCCCGTCGCACAGTCCCTGGCCATCCGAGCCGCTCTGGCCGACGCCAACGTCGACCCGAGAACCATCGGTTACGTCGAAACCCACGGGACCGGTACCCAACTCGGTGACCCGATAGAAGTCCGCGGCCTGGAAATGGCTTATTGCGATCCCACAGTGTGGGACAGCGAAATTGAATGCCACGCCCACACAGGAATCGGTTCGATCAAACCCAACATTGGACACCTCGAAGCGGGCGCGGGACTCGTTGGTGTTGTAAAAGCTGCGCTACAGCTTCACCACAAAACCCTGTTGCCTAGCATTACGTCGGATCAACCCAACCCGCAGATCCCCTTTGACAATCTACCCTTCGAAATCCAACGCGAATCGGCACCATGGGAACCTCTTCGAGTGCTCCGGAAAAACACCGAGCTGTACGAGATCCTGCCTCGCCGCGCAGGAGTCAACTCGTTTGGGGTCGGCGGAGCCAATGCACATATTGTCCTCGAGGAGGCTCCCCTGGTTCCATCGCAGACGCCTGCGACCGAGCGATCCTTACACCTACTGACGCTCCAAGCTCCCAACCTCGAAGCTCTGCAGTTGCAAGCCAAGCGATGGTCGGAGTACTTGGGCCAGCAAACCAGTGTTTCGATCGGGAACGTGCTCTATTCAAATCAGGTCGGACGCAAGGAGTTTGAGTTCCGAGCGGCGATGGTTATCGATGATCTTCCGGAATCCACTAGAACACTTGAGGCGTGGAGCCATGAAAGACTCGACCCCAATGAAGCACCCACCCATCAAGACACTGTTCTCTGGGGGGACCACGTCTGGAAAAAATCCAATCGAATCGCTTATCTATTCACTGGACAGGGAGCGCAATACCCTGGAATGCTGCGAGAGTTCTATCAAGAAAGTCCCGTATTCCGACACGCCGTGGATCAATGCGCGGATGTGATCGATCCACAGCTTGAGAAGCCGATTCGAGAAATCCTATTTGAATCGGTCGGAAGCAGCGATTCGCTCATTCACCAAACACGATACACCCAACCAGCGATCTTTATCGCTCAATATGGGCTCTTCAAACTATGGGAATCCTACGGGGTTGTGCCTAGCATCGTCCTAGGGCATAGCATTGGAGAAATCGCGGCCTACTGCGTTTCTGGCGGATGTTCCCTCGCCGATGCCCTCCGCATGGTAACCTCACGCGGCGAGTTGATGCAACGGCTGAACTCTGGTGGCGGAATGGCGTCGGTTGCTGCATCGGCACAAATCGTCGAATCGCTCTTTCACGAGACCGGAGTCGATCTGTCGATCGCAGCCTACAATGGACCCAATCAAACCGTAATCTCCGGATCGCTTTCGGAGATCGCCACGTTCGCCGAGCATGCAGAGGCGACCGGAATCAAGACGCAGGCCTTAAAAGTGTCTCACGCCTTCCATTCGAAGTTGATGGAACCGATGCTAGACGAGTTTCGAGCTATAGTTTCAAAGCTCGGTTTGGGCGTACCGAAGTGCGAGTTTATGTCGACGGTGACTGGCAATCCGGTAGATAATGCATTGTCATCGCCGGATTATTGGGTCGAGCAGGTACGAAAACCGGTTCGTTTCATGCAGGCGATGGAGACCGCATCGT
>CAIYZV010000400.1 GCA_903930765.1 uncultured Pirellula sp. | reverse complement strand
GGCAGAGATTCGGTGACCGGCAGAGATTCGGTGACCGGTGCGTCATCGCTCTCCATGAAGCGATGCGCGATTCGAGGACAATGCGATTGGTGCCATACCGACTCGACCGAACGAATGGATGTCGCTGTCGAGCAATCATGGATTTCGATCAGCGGATCGATGCTTCTCGCCGACGGAGTAAAGACCCTGAACCGATCCCCAAAACTACGCCTTGAATTGGATCATGTATCGTGCATCACGTTGAGCCCGTTTGTGCGTATTAGGATGTCGACCATGAACGCCTTCCCTATCGCCTTCGTTCGAGTTGCCAACGAATCGGTTTTTGCGGGAGCAAGCACGTTGGTGGAATGGGATGCATCCAATTGCACCGATTGGGGATTCGCGGCCCAGGCGAAACGGGTTGAGGATTTGGGGCGTTGGATCGACCTGCGCGGACTCGATAACTCGTACGATGTCCCCTCGATTTCTCGCCTGGTTCAAGTCATCATGTCGATGTCGAGCGAAGAAGTTGCGATCGATAGCGATTCAAATCTTTTGATGAACGAGCGGGGGATGGAGTTGCTGTCCACGTGGCAATCCGGGAGCCGTGTCGATGGGGCAAAAATGCATTTGCAATCTCCCAAGCTCCGTCCGGGAAGTACCGTTGGAGTGCAACAAGGAAGCGATCCGGAAAAGCTGCCGCCGCTTCCAAACGTGCTCTAGAAACCCGCCACCTCTAGTTGCGCAACCATCGTGCCTCGACTTGGAGAGGGGATTTGGGATCGAAAGCTCCCTATTGCAGTTCGACGATTTCCAGGAATCAGGGCAAGTACAACGCCTACTGGTTCCGCCCAGTCGACATAGGTCGAATCATCCATTACGATCCGAAAGCGGTTTCTTGATCCATACGTTTTAAGCGGGAGGTATTTGCTATGCCCGGTGTTCTTATCGGTTTGCTTATTGTTTTTGGGTTCGTCATCCTATTTTTCCTGTACTTTATCGGGCTCTACAACAATCTCGTTGCCCTCAAGAACCGCTTCCAGAACGCCTTTGCGCAAATCGATGTTCAGCTCAAGCGTCGCTACGACTTGATCCCTAATCTCGTCGAAACCGCAAAGGGATACATGGGCCATGAAAAGGAGACCCTCGAAGCGGTCATCAAGGCTCGAAATACAGCCATGGCCGCCGGCCAGCAAGCCGCCGCAAACCCAGGAGATCCCAAAGCGATCCAAAACCTATCCACCGCCGAAGTGGCACTTGCTGGTTCCTTGAACCGTTTTATCGGATTGGCCGAAGCGTACCCAGACCTCAAGGCCAACCAGAACATGCTGGCTCTCCAAGAAGAACTCACCAGCACGGAAAACAAGATTTCGTATGCTCGCCAAGCATTCAACGATGCAGTGATGCACTACAACACCGCATGCGAAAGTTTCCCCAACAGCTTAGTGGCCGGATTTGGCAACTTCCAACGAGCCAGCTTGTGGGAGCTGACCGCCCCCGAAGAACGAGAGCCAGTGAAAGTAAAATTCTAGGCCACCCCGAGCTTGAACGCGTTTTGATTTTTGACGTATACGTGGATGGAAGCTGGGACGAGGTCTGTCGTGGATTTTTTCGAACATCAAGATCGCGCAAAACGCAACACACTGTGGCTGGTGGTCTACTTTGCAGCCACGGTTGTTACGATCGTGGCTTTGGTCTACTTCGTCATCATGGCGATTCTGGTCGCAGCGACCCAAAACGGCGGACAACCGATCGATCTCTTTAGCTGGCATCCGACAATCTTCATCGCGGTTGTGGGGTGCGTTGTGGCGGTCATCTTGTCGGGGAGTTTGTACAAGACCTGGGAGCTGGGATCCGATGGAAACAAGGTTGCTATCCAACTCGGTGGTGTCAAGATCCAGCCCAATACCAGGAACCTTGACGAACGCATTTTGCTGAACGTTGTCGAAGAGATGGCGTTAGCGTCCGGTACACCGGTCCCCCCTGTGTATCTGCTGCCCATGGAGACGGGCATCAATGCATTCGCAGCAGGCACAACGCCGCAGAATGCCGTCATCGGTGTGACTCGAGGATGCGTCGAAACGATGACCCGCGATGAACTTCAAGGGGTGATCGCCCACGAGTTCAGCCACATCTTGAATGGGGATATGAAGTTAAACTTGCGGCTGATCGGGATGCTTCACGGGATTCTTCTCATCGCGATGATTGGCTATGTCCTCTTTCGTATGGCTATGGAGATTCCTGTCAGGTCGTCCAGCAAGGATGATGACGATGCGAAAGGTATTTTCGCAATCGTCGCCGGATTGTTCGCGACTGGCGCGGCCCTTGTCGGGATCGGGTATGCAGGGGTCTTCTTTGCGAGCCTGATCCAAGCCGCAGTTTCGAGACAACGCGAATTTCTTGCGGATGCATCGGCCGTTCAGTTCACACGTAACCCGCTAGGGATTGCAGGTGCATTGAAACGGATCGGAGGTTGGAAGCAGAAATCGGTGATGAAGGCGGTCTATGCCAAAGAGGCGAGCCACATGTTTTTTGGCCAAGGCATCGCGGCACAGTGGTTCCGCACTCACCCTCCTCTCCCAGAACGCATTCGCCGTATCGATCCGAGCTTCAAGGGAACGTTTTCAACTACCGAGATCATCGAACACTCGGAAAGCGACATCGTCGATCCTAGAACACTGGGGTTTGCTCGCTCAAGTGGTTCGTCGGCCCATCAAGCGGCTCTCGCTGGGGTAGAGCATTTCGAAGAACGCCCGGTGGATGCAGTGCTCCAAGTCGGCAAGCCCGAAGAAGAGCACTTGCAACACGCGTCGCGACTCGTTGAAGAAATGGATGCGGATTTGGTATCCGAGGTCCATGATCCCTATGGTGCCGTTACGTTGGTTTGCTCGCTGCTGCTCGCGCCAAAGAACGACCCTGCTCGGCAAGAACAACTCAAGATCATCGAACGCTATAACAATAACGCCTTGGCAAAGAGTGTCGAGCATCTGGTTCAGAAGACCGATTTGCTCCAACCCGAGCAGAGACTGCCTATCGCATGCATGGCTCTCCCCGCACTCGATCAACTTTCAGACCCGCAGTTCGGTACATTGCGGACGACCGCGCGCGCATTGATTGATGCCGACAGTCGCTGGACGATTTTCGAGTACGCGATCCAAAGATTCATTACCAAGCGACTTTTGGTTCGCTCGAGCGGAGCATCGCGAGCAGGACGATCAGGAACCAACATCAATGCAGCGAATGCTTCGAGCGACCCCAAACACATCGCCTCTGCATTCACTGCTGTCTTATCGACACTCGCGCATCTGGGTGGGAACGATCATGCCAATGCAGCGTTTGACTGCGGATGGAGCGTATGGGGAAAGAAAACGGAACGCGCGGTGGTTCTTCAGCGAGATGCGTGTACCCTGAAACTTCTCGATTCAGCGCTCGACGTGCTAGCGACCGTGTCTGGAGATACCAAACGATCGATGCTCAACGCGTTCTCCGAATGCATCGCCTATGATCGCCGCACGACGATCAATGAGGTCGAGTTGCTTCGCGTTATTTCCGATGCAATGGGTTGCCCGATGCCACCCGTACTCGACTTGGCGCTTTGATTTTTCCAGCTAACGCTGTGATAATCTCTAGCTAACGCTGTGATATTTCCAGCTAACGCTGTGATATGTTAGGCCTACAAAGCCATAGCGATGCTACCGACCGGAACCAGCCGGCTTGCCTTTTGCCAACGAGATCATGGCGACTCCAGCAATGATTGTCAGAGACGCGATCAGAATCCTGGGACCAATCGACTCGTCGAGCATCCACCAACCCAGGAATACAGCCACCATCGGATTCACATATCCATAGGTGGATACCAAGGTTGGTGACGTGTGTTTCATCAGCCAGACAAACGACGTGTAACCGATGAGCGAACCAGCGATGACCAAGTAGAACCATGACCACCAAGACGCAGGACTGATCTGCGACCAGTGAAACGACACCAGTTCGCCGGCGAGCCAACTCACGCCGAGCATCCAAGCCGCCCCGAACAGCATTTGAAACGCGGCGCCGGTAAACGGTTCGGCAGGGTTTGTTGAGTAGCGAATATACATCGAGCCGATCGTCCAGTTCACACAGGCCATCACCAATGCAGCGACTCTCATCGGATCAAGTGCGTTTTCGTCATGGATCCATTCTCCTGGCCCCACCAAAATAACGAGCCCGGCAAAACCGACCATCAGCCCTAGGAGGGTCCATCCATTGGGGCGAGAGCCTCTCGGAGGAACATTCGTGGTGCTCGACGGCAGGTTCGATCGCAGATGATCCTCGTTGACCAGATCGAGATGACTTGAATTGTTGGAATTGGAAACCATTGCCGCAGCACGCTTGGATTGGAAAGCCGCGATGATCCACTCCGCGAGAACGAAAAATACTGGATTCAAGGAGATCACTAGGGTTGCCATCCCGGAGGGGATCTTTTCTTCGGCCCACGACACCAGGCCGTTTCCGCCGAGGAGCATAAAGAATCCACCGATGGAGTTGTCGATGAGCTGCTTGCGCGTGATGCGAACCCCATTCCTGAGCCAAAGGAAAAGGAGCAAGATCGTGCCGGCAACGGCGAAGCGAGCGCTCCCCATGAGGAACGGTGGAAAGGTTTCAACGCCAACTCGTATGGCTAGGTACGTGGAGCCCCAGACGATGTACAAGGCCAAGAGGGCTGCGAGAATAGGGAGCCAGCCGGGCTTTCTAGATGCGTTCATTCCGGAGGGCTCACGACGAATAGGGCCACTGGTTCCGAGTCCAGAGACCTCCATCGACATAAAGGGTCTGCCCCGTAATGAACGAAGCATCGCTGGAACATAGGTACGCCACGCAGCGAGCAACATCGTCGGCGGTTCCGCAACGGCGCAGCGGAGTGATATCGCCCCAGGTCCTGGCGTACTCGGGATTCTCACTTCGGGTGCGTTCATTTTCGATGGCCCCAGGAGCCACGCAGTTCACCCGTATTCCCAGCGGCCCCAATTCCGTAGCAGCGCACTTGGTCAACATCTCGATGCCACCCTTGCTCGCGCAGTAATCCGATAATTTCGGGAACGGAATGTGATTGGCACCGGAGCCGATGTTCACGATCGATCCCCGCCCAGCGGACGCCATCTGGCGCCCCGCACGTTGCGTGCAAAGAAAGGTCCCCTTCAAGTTGGTCCGGATCGTACGGTCGAAATCCGCCTCCGCCAACTCCAAAAGGCTCGCCCATGTCTGCACTCCAGCATTATTGACGAGCACCGACAAACCGCCGACAGCTTGCGAGCATTGCTCGAACATCGCATCCACCTCGGCGCTAGAACCGACGTCCGCATCGATCGCAATCCCCTGCCGGCCTCGCTGCCGAACCATCCCGAGAGTCCGTTCGGCACCTTCCGGGTCCCGGAAATGGTTCACCACCACGTGGTAGCCTTCGCCCGCAAGATGAGAAGAAATCGTTTGCCCTATTCCCGAACTGGCTCCGGTGACGAGAGCCCAGCCCTGTTCTTGGTCTATTTTCATTGAAAACGTTGCGAAAGTTGCTGAAAGGTGTTTGTTGGGGAGAATCGAATTGCGATATACTAGGAGACTGGATGCCGGAAAATTCTTTGTCTATTTCCGATGTCCTCTACGTCCCCCATCCATGCTTTCTTGTCCTAGTCATCCGGAGTCAGTCCATGGGCAAACCCATGCGGGATTTTACCGATTTGTTGCTAACTCGGGGAACGGTATCCCTGGAACAGCTCAATGAAGCCAAATCGATTGCCAAAAAGGATGATAAGCCGGTAGGAAATACTCTGGTTTCTCTAGGGTATGCCACCGGCGAAGAAGTCACCCAGGCGTTGGCAGAGTTCCACCGCTTTGAGTATGTCGATCTTACAACGATCCGAATCCCAGACAGTGTCATCCAATTGGTACCCGAATCGGTCGCCCGGGAAAACAAAATCATCCCCGTGAGCGACGAAAACGACACCATCAAGGTTCTCGTTTCCGATCCGTTTGATATCGAAACTATCGAAAAACTGCGGTTCATTCTCAACCGAAAAGTCGACACCGCCCTCGCCCCCCAAGAACACATCCAGGAAGCGATCAACCGGTACTACGGTCAAGTCGAAGGGGAGTCGGCTGACTCCATGCTCCAGGAATTTACCGATACCCAGATCGACTTCACGGAAACCGAAGAAGACAAGATGAGTAGCGACGAGGGAGGGGACGATGACTCGGCCCCCGTCGTGCGATTAGTCCACCTAATGATCCAGGAGGCGGTTCAGCTTCGCGCGTCCGATATCCACGTCGAGCCTTTCGAAGACCGAGTTCGCATTCGGTACCGCATCGACGGTGTTCTGATCGAACGGGACAGCCCCCCACGCCGCCTCTTGGGCGCGATCCTCTCCCGGATCAAAATCCTCGCACGCATGGACATCGCCGAGCGTCGCCGGCCTCAGGACGGTCGTATTAAAATTACTGTTGGTGAGAAGGAGCTCGATCTTCGGGTCTCGGTCATCCCCACCAACCACGGCCAATCCTGCGTCATGCGGCTACTCGACAAAGACAACATCCGAGTGGGGGTCAAGCAACTCGGTCTGGGCGACCGCGACTTCAAGCTTCTGACTAGCCTCATTAAAAGACCTAATGGTATTCTCCTGGTGACCGGCCCGACAGGATCCGGCAAGACGACGACCTTGTACGCGGCCCTAAACGCCCTCAATCGCCCCGACCGCAAAATCATCACCGCCGAAGACCCCGTCGAATACTACTTGCCCGGGATCAACCAAGTCGAAGTCCGACACAACATCGGACTCGACTTTGCCCGGATCATTCGAGCCATGTTGCGTCAAGCGCCCAACATCATCCTCGTCGGGGAAATGCGGGATACTGAGACAGCCCAAATGGGTATTCAGGCTTCTCTGACTGGACACTTGGTATTCAGTACGCTGCATACGAACGATGCGCCCAGTGCCGTGACACGGATGTGCGACATGGGGGTTCCTTCCTACATGGTGGCCAGCTCGGTCATCGCGGTCTTGGCCCAGCGGTTGGTGCGAAAGATCTGCACTCGATGCAAGTACTCACTGAACTTGAGCGATGCGGTTTTGGAGGAGGCGGGCATCCCCCAATCCGTGGTGCCGTTTGCGAAGTTCGCCAAAGGCAAGGGGTGTCCTTACTGCCAGAAGAAGGGGTACCGTGGCCGGATCGGGATCTACGAACTGATGCTGATCAACGGCCGGATTCGTGAGATGATGTTCGCCAGCAAATCGTCGGCAGAACTCCGAAGCGAGGCGATCCGAGGCGGAATGACAACCTTGTTCTGCGACGGATTAAGAAAAGTTATCAACGGCATTTCGACGCTCGACGAGGTTTACAAGTCTGCGAAAAAGACGGAGCAGGAGTACATCGCGATCCAAAAGGTCGTGGACGAATTCCTTTCTGGCGCCGCTGCCCCGCACGCCAAGGCCTAGCAGCCTGCGTCGAGTGCCTCGTGATGTCCGGGCGGTGACACCTGGCCCGGTTCGATGAACGGGTGACCGCAGCGGCCGGCGGGAACCGCGACCGGCGCCTAGACGCCGGGGCCCGAGCGAGGACAGGTCCCGAGCGAGGACAGGGCCCGACTGAGGACAGGGCCCGACTGAGGACAGGGCCCGACTGAGGACGGGGCCCGAGTTAGGACAGGGCGGTAATTGCTTAGAAAATATTGCTTGTCGAGTCCCTTTTTTGAGGCCGCGCATTCAGTCGCAACGCGGCTAGAGTACAATCGAGGTGCGGGTCGAATTTCGGCACGCAGCCGCAATTGGCACGCAGATCCATCGTCGTCCCGTAGCCCGAGCTTTACCAGACCCGAAAACAGATCATTAAATGGCAACAGTTCTCATCGACAAGCTGCTACAGGCAGCGATTAAGCAAGGGGCCAGCGACATCCATATCGTCGTCGGCCAGCCTCCAGTTTTCCGGTTGCACGGGCGTATGCGAAAACTCGAGACCAAGGTCCTCGAGCCGGACGATACGGTTCAGCTGATGAAGAGTATCGCTCCAGAGCGTTGCCAACGGGAACTTCAGGAAGTCGGTAGCGCCGACTTCGGGTTTGCCTTCGGTACATTGGCTCGGTTCCGCGTTTCCATTTTTAAGCAGCGCGGAAACATCTCGATGGTTCTGCGGCAGATCCCCAACGACAAACTCACCCCGGAACAACTGGGATTGCCCGAGTCGGTGGTCAAGATGGTGCTGCGGCCTCGCGGCTTGGTTCTCGTCACTGGTCCAACTGGGTCTGGAAAAAGCACCACCCTCGCGAGCTTGATCGATTACCTCAACATCAATCATGACCACCATATCATCACGATTGAGGACCCGATCGAGTTCTATCACGAGCACAAAAAATCGACGATCAATCAGCGAGAAGTCGGTGTCGATGTGCCCAGCTTCTCTGAAGCGATTCGACGCGCGTTGCGTCAGGACCCAGACTGTATCCTCGTCGGTGAAATGCGGGACTTGGAAACGATCTCGGCGGCGATCAGCGCTGCTGAGACAGGTCACATCGTGTTCGGGACGTTGCACACCAACAGTGCTCAAGGCACCGTGAACCGGTTGATCGATGCGTTCCCGGGGAACCTCCAAGACCAAATCCGAACGCAGCTTTCGACGAGTTTGCTCGGGGTTGTTGCACAGGGCTTGGTGCCCCGAATCGGAGGTGGACGCTGCGCTGCTTACGAAGTCCTCGTCGTGACTCCTGGTATCGCCAACCTCATCCGCGAAAACAAAACATTCCGTATTGGATCCGCGATCCAAACGGGTGCCAAGTTCGGTATGCAGCTGATGGATGACTCCCTGTACAACCTTTGGCGGGATGGCAAAGTCACCGTCGAGGACATTCTCGCGAAAGCCCACCGACCCGACGATTTGGCGAAGCGTATTGTCAACGCGAGACGCGGCATCGAAGACGAAGAGCAAGCCGAAGAAGATTTCGATCACGGAAGCTGATATCGCACGGCCTTGGTCCCCGAAAGCACTTCGGTATAACGGAAAAAATATCGCAAAACTTCACTGCAGATTGCATGTTCCTTTTGGATCCAAAAACCTTTTCAACCAAGCTCACTTAGCACCCGAGGCAAAGACCCCCAATGGTAGCACGTAAAATCGGTCAGATCTTTGTTGACATGGGTTTTATCACCGACGATCAATTGCAGCTTTTGATCGAGGAACAGCAGCAACAACCAGGGATTCTGTTCGGAAAATTGGCCGAGGACATGGCCCTCATCACCGACGAGCAACTGGCGCAAGCGCTCGGTGAACAGATGAACATGAAGGTGGTTTCGCTCGGCGATACACCTATCCCTAAGGAACTGATCGAGCGCCTCACCGAGACGATGGCGCAACTCTACCGCGTCATTCCGGTGCGATTCGATGGTCATAGGTTGACGGTGGCGACATGCGACCCCCAGAACTTGACCATCCAAGACGAACTCAGGACGTTCTTGGGGCTCGACATCGAGATGGTGGTGGCGACCGAACGAGAGATCAAAGCCTCGATCGATCGTTTCTATTCCTCGGAAAGCTTAAGCGTTGAGAAGATCGTTGCAGAGCTTGCTGCGGATGAAGAGCTCTTTGCGGCCGCGAGCAAGTTGGACGTGGACAAGTTCGACCTCGACGGTTTAGAAGCGTTGGCGGACAGTGCACCTGTTCGGAAACTGCTGAACCTGGTTCTACTTCTGGCGATCAAGGACCACGCGAGCGACATTCACTTTGAACCGTTTGAGGACGAGTTCCGGATTCGGATCAAGGCCGAAGGGGTCCTCTATGAGATGGTTCCCCCGCCCCGACACTTGGCGTTCGCGATCACGACGCGGATCAAGGTTATGGCAAACCTCGATATCGCCGAACGGCGATTGCCTCAAGACGGACGGATTGAGTTGATGGTCGGTGGTCACCCTGTCGACCTTCGCGTCAGCGTCTTGCCAACCATGTTCGGCGAGAGCGTTGTTATGCGGATCCTGGACCGGTCGGTGGTCAATTTGTCCCTCACCAAAGTTGGGATGGACGAAAAAACCATGAGTGACTTCAGGGTCATCATGAAGCGACCCAACGGGATCGTTTTGGTGACCGGTCCGACCGGATCTGGAAAAACCACGACCCTCTACTCGGCCTTGTCGGAGCTGAATGAGATCCACGACAAACTGATCACGACCGAAGATCCGGTGGAATACGACATCGATGGGATCGTTCAGATCCAGATCGATCACGATATCGGTGTTACGTTTGCGTCTTGCTTGCGAGCGATCCTGCGGCAAGATCCCGACGTCATCCTCGTGGGAGAGATCCGCGACCTGGAAACCGCGGAGATCGCCGTCCAGGCTTCATTGACCGGGCACTTGGTCTTTAGCACCCTTCACACCAACGATGCACCCAGTACGATCACTCGGATGAAGGACATGGGAATCCCAACGTTCTTGATCACCGCGACCGTCGAAGCCATCCTGGCCCAGCGGCTCGTGCGGCGGATCTGCTCGAAATGCCGCGAAGAAGTCGAGCCACCTTTGGAGGTCCTCCAAGAACTCGGGGTGGATGAAGAGAAGAGCAAAGCCTCCAAGTTCTACCGGGGCAAGGGCTGCGACAACTGCAACAATACCGGCTACAAGGGACGGATTGGATTGTTCGAACTCATGGTCATGAACGACGATCTCCGGGACATGATCATCCGAAACGTCACTACCGACGAACTCCGAGACAAAGCCGTCCACTATGGGATGATTACCCTTCGCGAGTACGGAACCCAATTCGTTTTCCAAGGCCTGACAACGGCTGAGGAGGTGGTGCGCGAGACCGTCCACGACGGCTAACGGTCCCTGCAACCCGTTCCCACCCGTGAGCGGCAACGCGCCAGCGGCCGGTTTCCCGCTCCCCAGAACTGGCAAAGCCATCCCGAAAATTCCAAGGCTTTCAAAAAAAGACCTCAAAAATGGACCGATCGCCCCGGTCCGCAAACAATAAGAGTATCCGCCCGCTCCTTTTTGAAACCAGCAATGGATCGAGCTACCGTCCCGTACGGTGCCCTGTCCACTTTTCCAATCCAACTTTTCCAATCCAACTTTTCCAATGGCGTTTCGCACCGGGGTACCCCGGTCGCGAACGGAACGACGACCGGTTCGAACTCCGCATCAGCGACGGTGGCGGGGATCGTGGCGGTTAGAGAATCACGTGAGGACGCTTTTTACAGCGAGTAATCGAGGGCTACACCATGCCAATGTTTCAATTCGAGGCGATGGACCGAACGGGCCAGGAGATCAAGGACGTTATTGAGGCCCCAAGCGAAGAGGATGCGCAGAATACCATCCGCCAGTTGGGTTACTTCGTTACGAAGCTTTCGCTGAAAAAGGGAGCGACGAAGACGACCACGGCAGGTGGCAAGAAGAAACGCCCGTTCGCCATGGGTGGTGCTAAGACCAAGCACATTTGCACCTTCACGCGGCAGTTGTCGATCCTTCAGGACGCCGGCCTTCCCATTTTGCGATCCCTCCGAATTCTGGAGAACAACATCAAGGGTGGTAGCAAGCTCAAGAACGCGTTGATGGATGTCTGCGATGAAATTGAGACCGGTTCGACGCTGTCGGAGTCGATGTCGAAATGCCCCAAGGTATTCAGTCGGTTGTATGTGAACATGATCAAGGCCGGTGAGGCCGGTGGTGCACTCGAAACGATTCTGCAACGTCTGGCTGAGTTCCTGGAACGGGCCGAGTCTCTGAAGCGGAAGGTCAAAGGGGCGATGATTTACCCCGTCGCGGTCGTCCTCGTGGCGGTCGGTATTTTGGCGGGGATTATGTACGCCATCGTTCCGACGTTCAAGAAAATGTTCGAGGAGTTCGATCTGACGTTGCCAGCGCCGACAGTGCTACTCATCGCAATGAGCGACTACGTCGTGAATTATTTCTGGCTGATGTTCTTGTTGCCCGTCGTGATTTGGTTGATTGGCAAGCTGATCCGGAAATTCAAGCATGGGAGGATGGGTTTCGACATGTTCATCATCAAGGTGCCGGTCTTCGGCAATTTGGTGGAAAAGAACATTCTGGCTCGAACGACGCGAACGCTGGGTACGTTGGTGACGTCCGGTGTTCCGATTTTGGAAGCCCTCAACATCACGCGAGAAACGTCCGGCAACGCGATGTTTGAACGGATTTTTTCCAAGGTCAACGACGCGATCCGCGAAGGGGAAACGATTGCCAAGCCCATGAAGGAGAACTCCTACTTGGGGTTCCATCCGATGGCGTTGTTCTATTGGGTATGGATGGGGATGTTCCCTGGAATCATGATGCTTTCGGTCGCACTGACCGCGGGCCGTGGAGCGGGCAAAAAATCGGACGGTGGGGTCAGCAAACAGAACGCGGGTGGTTCGACCCAGTTGCTCTTCATGAGTCTCGGCGCGATAGGTATCGGAGCACTTATATGCGCTGCGATGTACATGTTGAAGACACGTTCTCGCGTGATCGACGACCTCGTGGTGAACATGATCGACGTCGGTGAGGAGACGGGTGAGCTCGACACGATGCTCTACAAGATCGCCGACAACTACGACGAAGAAGTCAGCGTCATGACCGAAGGTTTGACGAAGCTGATCGAGCCGTTGCTCATCGTATTCCTTGGGGTCGCGGTCGGCTTCATCGTCGTCTCCTTGTTCATGCCCCTGATCTCCTTGATCACCAGCTTGAGCAAGTAACCCAGCAACACAATCCACAGATCAGCCGCCGGGCGTTAGCCCCGGTTTACGCTGAACACCTTTTCACTTGAACAATCGTTATCGCGAGGGCAATCGCATGACTCGGTCAATGCATCAATACTTCGGGGCAGGAAAACGGACGTTCCGACAAGGCTTCACCCTTGTCGAGCTCCTGATTGTGATTGCGATCTTGGGGATCTTGGTGGGTCTCCTTTCCTGGGGCGTCAACGCGGCGAGGATCTCCATTCTCAAGCGAGCTCAAGCTGCCGAGATGGCGAGCATTTCGAGTGCGGTCGAAGCGTACCGAACCAAGTACGGTGATTATCCGCCGGACGGTACCCTCTGGCCGGTCATGGAGGCACATCTGAGGAAAGCGTTCCCAAACATTCTGATCACGGAACTCAATATCCTCAACCCAGCGAACGCGCAGCAAAACTCGTATGTTCGAAATGACAACGACCAAACCAATACCCATCTTTTCGGAGGTCGGGTCTTCGATTCCGCGGAAGCACTTGTGTTTTTCCTCGGTGGGTTTAGCAGTGACCCGCAACGCCCGTTATCAGGTCCTGGAGGGCCCTTTCGTACTGTTGGTGGATCCTTTGTCTACAACACCCAGAGAGAAAATGCCTTCTTTGAGTTCAAGACCAACCGCTTGACGTTGAGCGTTGATGGAACCACTTCCACCGATGAAACCTTATTCGGCGAAGGAGTTCCCAATGACCTGCTTCCCGTATACGTGGGGAATGGTCCGACGATCCAGCAGGGTGGCGTTCCGATTGTTTATTTCGACAGCAGGACGTATCAAATCCGCGGGCCATTGCCAAACGATGATCGTTACTACTTCCCGTTCTACACGCCTGGTTTGGTGGACCAGAGTGCGAACACATCGCGAAATTGTGCTCGCCCCTTTTTATCCACAGATGTGAACACCGCACGGGCGGACAAAGCACTGCGATATGCAAACGACAAATCCTTTCAGATCATGAACGCTGGTTACGACCGTGTTTATGGATGCCAGTCGGTTCGCAACATTGTCGACAACCCAAATTTGTTTTTCTTGTTCACTGTTCCAGGCGGAAATGCGGTGCAGTTCAACACCACCACATTCGGTTTCTATACTCCCGTCACGCCATCGGCGATTCGTTACTTCAACCCTGAGTTTGAAAGGGAGCGATACGTCGATGACAACACATCCAACTTCATCGATGGCCCAACATTTGCTGAGTCTCAATGACAGGTTGCTACCTGAGAGATTCTTGGACCGGAGTACAGACCATGAAACGCATCGGAAATCGAATATTGAGGGGGCAAACACAAGGTTTTACCTTGGTGGAGTTGCTCGTGACGATCAGCATCATGGCAACGGTCGCAGGAATGTTCCTTGTCGCATATCGAGGCGCTGCGACCGAGGCGTCCAATATTAAGACGCAGAGTACGATTCGAAAAATCACGGAGGTGCTCAACACGCGATTGCAAGAGTATGAGAATACTCCTGTTTCGTTTGTTACCCCTATTCCGGGGAATGCAATTCCAGCGCTGACGCAAAATGATGCGGGATACGAACCTGCGACGGTTCTATTAGAGCGAGCCCGGTTATTGGCAATGCGAGAGTTGATGTGTTTAGAGATGCCGGATCATCCAGATGATATCCGTTGGACGTACGCCGCGGTACAGTCGCAAGGCATGCCCACGACGACAGTGCGTGGCACGGGCCTTGTGTCACAGACGAGCGGTGGGTTTTTCCCAGTCTATGCACAACTGGGCGCATCCAATCGCGCGATGCGGATCATGCAGAAATTGAGCGTGGCAGGAACCGTTCCCTTGGTACCTGTTCAAGGTTGGGAAACAACCAATGCCAATTCAGAACTTCTATATCTCATCATTGAAGATTCAACCATGAATGGTTCCTCTGCGATGGAACTGTTTGGTCGAACGGAAGTTGGTGATACGGATAAAGATGGGTTTAACGAGTTTCTCGATGCATACCGTCGGCCCATTCAATGGGTGCGTTGGCCGTCGGGTTTTCCGAGTACTTTGCGGTACCATCCGGACTTGCTGGATCCAGCCCTCATTGATCCGGTCACGAAAGTCAGTCGTTTCAGCGGTGATTCGATCGATCGGATGAAGGTCGATCCGGGGCTGAGGCCGAATGCTTCTGGAGACGCAAAGGTTCTGATTCCCGATATCGGCACATTTCCTCTGGTCGTTTCTCCTGGTGTCGACGGTGTCTTTGGTCAACGCTTTGAGTTGGATCCATCAACGATCCCGACTCCGGTCAATGGGTATGCCTTGAGCGGATCGCGTTCGGTTCGGGATGTGTTTTTTCCGACACCGTATGGAATTGCGTCGACGCCCGACCCCTGGTATCCACGTCCTCGGCCTCCGTTGTCGAACGACGACTTGTCGATCTACAGACTTGGGGCCGTTATCAATCCCACGGCATTTAAAGATGACGTCACGAATTTCGACATCAACGGTGCTTCGCAATGATCCAGTCTCATCTTGAAACCAATCCTCATTCTGCGATGGCTGCTGGGATACGAACTCCAGTTTTGAAGCGATCGTCTTGCCGACGTGGCTTGACGCTCGTTGAATTGTTGGTTGTCGTTGGCGTGGTGTCGGTCTTGGCTGCAGTTGTATTGCCATCGGTGAAGTCGGTCTTAACGGATCGCAAATCCAGCCAAGCAGCCATCATTGTGCGCAATTTTGTCGATGCGGCTCGAGCGAGGGCAATTGGTAAAAACAGATCGGTGGCGGTTGTGTTGGAGAGACTGTCGTCACGTGCACAGTGGGATCCGACGGCAAACGGTGGATCAGGAGGCTATGTTTCAGAGACAGCCTCGGGCTCCATTATTTCACCCGATACCAACTGGGTGCCTTATAACTCCTGCATTCGCATGAGTCTCGCCGAGGAACCAATGCCTGTAACCGAGGCGATGCTCTCGGCACCGGTCACGATAACCGCGCGAGCCCCCGGAGATGGATTGAATCCTGCCATACCGAACCCAGGAGGGTATACGGGACAGGATCAGTTGATCGATGCAGATCAAAATGCAGGATGGCCAGAAGTTCGAATCTTCCGTGTTGCATCCAATCCGTCTGTAGATCTGCCCCGCTTGCTGGGCGAATATCTCGTCAATGGTGCAGAGATCAGTTTTGGTAGTTCTAAACGTCGGTTTACGATCGTCTCGCCTCTCAACCCGAATACGCATCGTCAGCACTTTGCTCCACTGCCCGGAGGCGATGGATCGATTTGGTTTTCGGTTATGAACGAGCGAGGGTTTGAAGGTCGCGGAGAGCGAGCGATAGAACCTTACGAAGAGATTGCAACAGGTACATCGTACACCTCGTTCAAAATCTACAGTCGACCCAAACCTGTTTTTTCTGAGATGGTGCAACTGCCTCGAGGTATTTGTATCGATCTCTCTTTGAGTGGCTTTGGAGGGTTGCGACGAGGTTCGTCAAACACTCCAGCAGATAAGCAAACTTTGATTGATCCGACCGTGGCTGGAAGCTTATATGATTACCGAGTGCGTTTTGCATCGGATTGGATTGGTAACTCGATGACTCCACTTTTGCCTCAGCAATTGCGGCCGATTTACATCGTTTTCTCTCCTGAAGGAAACCTCTCTCATGTGTGGGCGAACGATCGTAACTCTACGGGTGGAAATACGAGCTACACCGGTAATTTAGTCCGCATCGATGCGGTGCAGGATATCTTCTTGCATATTGGCAAGATCGACAAAGTTTCGATGCCTTTGGACCCCTCGCCGCAAATACTGGCTCGTAATCGCTATGGTTTCGAATCTGCACTCGCAGTCGGGACTCCACAAAACCTAACGGATTTGAACTCGTACATCGTTCGACTGTCTCCTAAGTCTGGTTCGATCACGGCGGCCCCAGCAGTTGGTATCGATACTCAAATCAGTATCCTTGGGCT
This sequence comes from uncultured Pirellula sp., assembly GCA_903930765.1. GTDB lineage: Bacteria > Planctomycetota > Planctomycetia > Pirellulales > Pirellulaceae > JBKCUI01. The sequence goes on along the minus strand of CAIYZV010000400.1, from coordinate 9,933 downwards.
CAATCTTTCAGAGCTCAACTTCGGTGATCTGGTCGAACTGTCGCGACGTGGCACGTACAACTCCAACGTAACCGCTCAATAATCAGGAGAGTGCAGCATGCGATCGAATCGTCGAAACGGCTTAACACTCCTCGAAGTCATCTTCGCCATGGTTGTCATCCTGGTGGGGATGGTTTCCGTCGGGCTATTGATTCCGCTGGCAGGCCGACAAGCTGCCGATAGCTACCAAACCACCCAAGGACTCGCGGCGGGCGAGTCCGCGCTCGCGTTATTCAACAGCACCAATATCGTACAACCCTCCGTGGAATCACCTTGGTGCTTGATCGATGACGTCGGGGTTACCGAACATTCCCTTGGCTCCATGCAACAAGCATACGATCGGATCGCGGAGACATTTCCAGCGCCGAACGATTCCGTCATGGCCGCAGTCGCCCAAAATGAAGCTGCGGGAATCGGATTCTGCATCGATCCGTTGTTTTGGGGATATCAACCCCGAAACGGCAATACAATGCCAACGCCGTTTTATCGAACGCGGTTTCCATTTTTAGAAGACACGTCCAGTCCAGTTACCTTTGCCTCCGGTGGCAACCGCGCTCCACGATTGCTTCGAGGATCACTCACCGACCCTCAAGCCTCCACGCCTGGAAGCTGGCTCAGGCAACCCGCTGCGATTCGCTTGGCGACCCTGTATGGTGGGGATTTGGTACAGCCATCCATCGGAAAGAACAAAGCGATTGGCCCGTTGCGGTCCGTCTATGTCTCAGGTGATACAGGAAACCCGATTGTTTCGAGTCCAACTTCGCCGCAGCAAACGTCGTGGCTGATGACGGTGACACCGTCCGATAGTACGCCGATCATTCCATCAAACCGAACTATAGAAAACTGGGACGGTGGTGCAGGGAGCGGCTCGATCAAAGCAAATCGCCCCGTCCAAATCCCGCGTGTCTTCGATGTGGCATTGGTGGTATTTTCGAAGCGGGATGTCCGCGAGGTTTTCTCCCTCATGTCGCTCGGAGGTGCCAATTTTATGAACCTGCCGACCGGTGAGAGGGCCTTGAAAGTTACCGATATCTCGTCCGACGCCCTGACCTCCGGGACGTTCAACGTCACCGTCACCGCCCACCCCAACGTCGACGCCAAGATCAAAATTGGCGACTGGATGATGATGTCCCGATTCACCAAACAAGAATTGCTGCCACGGCAGTTGGACCAGTCGAAAGCAACACTGATTTCACGTCAGGTTCATCGTTGGTACCGAGTTGTCGGCGTCAGCGGCGAAGACACCTTTCCACGTTTGATCCGTGTGTCGGGCAAACCGTGGGCTTGGACCGAAGGTGAGATCGATGATCTCAAACAACGAAATCTAACGCTGCCTTCGGTACCGCCCCCACCAGGATTGATCGAGACCCAAGCCGTACTGCTCAAGGATGTTGTTCATGTTTATGAACGGCAAGTCGAGCTTCGATAATGCATAGAACTACGAACACCACTCTCCACACACACGAATTGAGAGAGAGGATTTCAATGAGGACGAATTACAAAGTGAACAAGCTACGACGAGGCAACGCGGGAAATCGCCGGCTTAGTGGACGTGCAAGGTCGCGTCACGGGCTGGTATTGCTGCTCGCCCTTGGCATGCTAGCCCTTTTTTCCTTGTTGGCGGTAACGTACGTTGTCGCTGCAAGCTCATCGCGTGCTGGTTCACAAGCGATGAAAGTTCGCGCCAATACGTCGAACACCTCGGCGCGAGGTATGGCAGGCGAGGTTATGCGCCAAGCACTGCGTGGGACGCGAGATCCAAAGTCTTCGTTTTTCAAACACGCGCTGCTCGAAGATATCTACGATGCCAATGCGATCCGCGTGCAATTCGGGCATCGCATTTATCCGCAGATCAACAACACATTCCTCGATTCCTGGGCACTTCGCCTAACACCGACTGCGCCTCAGACTGGCGTAGAGATTGTCAAGCTTTCTCTCGATCCAAGAAATCCGGACCTCCTGGGAGGTCCCGTTCCTTCGTACCGCCTCAATCCGATCGAAAATGCCTACAACACGCGAGTGATAACGATCCTCGAAGGGCCACTTGCTGGCTACTCTTTCCGCATTCTCAAGTACGTAGGTTACGTTCGTAGCAGCCTCGGGTCAGACCCTCCGGATCCGAATACCCCCTCAAACCCAAGCTACACCCGGAACGATGCGTTCGAGTATGACTATTCGATAGCGATCGATCTGTCGAGCGTGAGGGGTTCCCTGGAAGGCCGATGGAAAAATCCCAATACTGGACTCACCGAGAACTTTTCTGGAGACATCGCAGCGTGGCTGAATCTCCCTAACGGAAAAGGATTGCGAAACCTCTTTTACTTTTACGATCCGGCCAGCGACGCCTATCAAGGTTTCAAGTGCGTGATCAACGGCGCTGCGTTCAACAATGCCGGTATTGGATTTGAGGATGTTCCCGGAGAAGCTGGATTCGGAAACATCGATTCGCGTCGCGTGATGGCGATTCCCTCAGCCGCAAATCGCAAGATCTCTCCGGCCTTGTTGCCTCACTACGATTACATCCAGCGCACGGACATGATGGCGACCGAACCCGGAACTGGTATTGCTGGTATTCCAACCGTAGGTGATCTGCCTCGTCTGAGGCCGACCCAAAACCTGCTTCGTGGGCAGAGCAACGAAGGGTATGACGTACCTGATTGGCGCGACTTTTGGTTGGCAAATGTTGGCTTTACGAAGATTGGCAACTCCGTTGTTCCGAACATTATCCCGTCATTCCATCGCCCTGAGTTGATCAATTACATCGCGAACCTCTTTGGGGATCCCCAGAACTTGAGCGCAGGCGAGGTGTACGAACTTCTGCGCATGATCGATGCATCGACCGCTCGGTTGATGAGCTACAGCTTTGGCAGTGCGGTAGAAAATCCTTATTTCAGTCCTGGTGTAGGTTTCCCCAAGCTGCCGACTGATTTTACATGGTCGACACCCCAGCCGACGCCCGCCGAAGTGCTTGCGTTGCAAGGATATGTCCGCGCGCTGATCAATGGACCTTGGGATGTGGACAACGACGGTGACGGCATCCGAGAAAGTGTCTGGATCAATCCAAACCTTCCCACCATGCACTCGCCCGACGGCAAGTTGCTCAAGCCCTTGGCTTCGATCCATATCGAAGACCTCGATGGTCGTTTGAACATCAACCTGCATGGAGATCGCATTCATGGATCGATTCCGAATAACGGTGCTGGTCAACAAGGCTTCAATGCGTTCACGGATAACGCTGGATTCTTGCGTGCCGATCTCGCTGGAACCACTCCGTTCTCGATCTCTCAAGGGTTCGGTTTTGGACCCGCGGATATCTCGTTGAATCAATTGTTCGGATTCAATTCTTTGTTGCTGACCTCCTCGCAAACCTCGTTCTCGATCTTTGATGATCGCTATGGAGCACGACGATACCGTACCCGGCCTATCGTCTATAGTGCCGTTGATTTGGATCGTTCTCCGGGACTCAAGGGTACCGGGGCATTCGACGGGGATGATTTGATCTCGGTGCTTCGATACCGTGAAACTCGGTATGTTGATCCCGCCGTGAATGGACAGTACGTGCACGGTCGATCGCTTGGCACTCCGATGGGCCGACGAGGCTCCATCGCACCCGCATTCGATCGCAATGGCAACCTTGCATTCGTGCATCCGACGATTACCGATGCATACCCGGATACGGGTGCCAGTTCAGGAATAGCCTCGGAGCGGGTTGGCGATGCCTACGAAGCGGGCACTGGGGCGCAACCGAATGCGGATACTCCTTTCACCCTGGCTGAACTAGAAGCAGTTCTGCGACGGTTCGACGATGATGTCGAAGTACTGCCGGACTACTTGCGAGAGCGATTAGTCAAGGCAGGTTTCGGAAGTACTTCGGAGGTGAATCGGTTGCTGACCACGCATAGCGCTGAACTTCGATACCCTAAGCTCGCAGCTGCGGCAACCATTGCAAGCCCCACTGGCATTATTGCTGAAAAGGATGCAGGCAACCTACTCGGTCTGATCCGGATGCTTCACGAGCAACGCTATCGCAAGAGAACATTGCCAGCAGGTGCTCCGGACGATGACCCACAGTTGTCGCTGGAAGCCCTCTATGAACTCTTTCCGCCCGAGTTCTCCAGCAACCTTCGAATGGATTTGAATCGCCCCTTCGGCAACGGAGTTGATGACGCCTACACGACCCCCAACGGAAACGAAGTCGCGAACGGTGAAGTCGACGATCCCCGTGAATTGCTTTTCTCCAATGAACGGGAACTAAAGATCCTGGCAGGGACCGTCCAAGCATCGGCTGCTTCTGGGTTTTACGATCGCGAACAACGGGAATCCAACTCGGCCAGTCGCCCCTACCTGGGTTCGCGTCAGCTCATGGCTAGGTACCTTTACTGCTTGGCTCAGTTGATCATTCCTCGGGATTACGAGTTTCCCAGCATGAAGAATGTCAACGATGCTTTGAATCGCCATAAATTGCGAGCTCGGGCGATCGCCCAATGGGCGGTCAATGTCGTTGATTTCCGTGACGGAGATGCGGCGATGACTCGCTTCGAATACGACATTTTTCCGTTCGGCATCAACGATTCCGGGCTGGGGATCAACCGCCAAGCCTACTGGGCTCCCGATCGCTTGATGGTCTACAACGCCAGCAACAATTCGTGGGCACCCGATGCAACCCAACGGCCATTCATCGGTGTCGTGTTTGGGATGGAGAACCCCGAATTGCTCCTTACGGAATCTATCGCACTTCACGACAAATCGCTTCGTGACACCGATCTAGATGATGGACCGGGCAAGGCTACGAACGATGCGATGACCCCGGATCCGAATATGGATCAGTACCGATTCCCGAAGGGTTCGCTCTACCTCGAGCTTTACGCCCCAAGGACAACCTATGTTCCGGAAGACAAGAAGATCCCAGGCGTTCCCTCGTCCCTCTACGATATCCGTGCCAACACAGCCGTTCGATTGAATATCGGCAAGCTCGCGCCGAGCAGCGCGTACTGGGGATCGCAACCGGTTTGGCGAATCGGTATCAATCCGATGACCAGTCCCGGTTCGACCGGAGCGGCTCAGCAGCCCAACGCTGTCTACCAAGATGCCGATCCAAGCAAAATGGATAAACGCGATTTCCAATTCAGCAAGAATGCGGCAGTGGCTGGAGATCCGACAAGCTCTATTCCTGAGGTCAATTTAGGAAACGGTTTGCTCACCGATTTCTCAACCATGGCTACCACCGGTCTCGAATTCGAACGGATGATTTGGTTCACTACCCAAGAACCGAATACGTACAACCGAATTCCGAACCTCGAGGGGAACGACAATACCAATGACCAGAATCCCCAAAAACGGCACAAGATCTATTACAACCGAACCCAAACAACCGGCGATGATGTACTCCTCGATGGAGGAAGTTATTTGGTGCTCGGTCCGCGTACCGAAACGGTCATAGGTTCGTTGACTAACAATCCAGATGATGGGACCCCGTGGAGCTCTCGCTTGCTCAAAGCATCCATCGGAAGTAATCGGCCGATCAATTCGCCCAGCCACCAAAGCATCACTCTAAAAACAGACAGTGTTCTAACGACGTTGCTCAATGGCGAGTCTGTATTCCGATACAGGCCCGAGTGGTCGAACGCGGTCAAGACTCCGAAGGGGATTGTTTGTGCTGCTGATGTCCCTTCCGAATCTCCCCTTCCGCCGGCAGGCAGCCGATGGGCGGACTGCTTCCAAAATGGTGTCGGTATGAACATCTCGATGCCGAATCCAATCGCCGGCCAAGGCTACTGGACCGCAAATCGAAAGCCATTATCACGACTGAACTCGGACGACCTTTTGTCGGGTCGATCCGACGACCGATATGGCTATGGCGATACACTAATACCGCCAGATTCTTGGGTCGATTGCAAAGCAGCACCGGTTGGACAATTCCCGGATGAACCATTCGACTATTCTGCAACGATCAATCCTGTGCTGAACCCTGCGGGCGGCAATGCAATGAACAAGACTGGGACGTACCCAAATGTTCGAACCGCATTTCTGCAACGTTTGGCCGATCCTAACATGCCGTACGATCCCGTGAATAATCCATACATTACGGTCGATTGGATTTCGATCGATCTGACGGTGTTCAATGGCGAAGCTCCACAAGCAGACGATCCGGAAGATAACGGTGGTGGGACCATTGCTTTCCAATCGCGGTACAAGGATGGGGGAACCCAGCAATCAGCTGCGACGAAGGGGACTATTGATACGAATGCGAACCAACCTCCAACCAGGACACCGAAGGATTGGGGATATAGCTACAACTCGGTATCGACGGCTCGGCTGCGAAAAACTGCCAAGCAAAACTTGGTTCAGCCCCAACCTGCAGGAGCCGGTCCGCAGGGTGCACGGTACAACTCGTACTTCATGTACCAGCTCGGCTATACCATGCAACAGCCGCCCGACGCTCAGAACAACCAACCCAAACACCACAGCGCAACCACGCTTGGCTATGTAAATGTCGGTTATCGATTTGTTTCGATCGCTGGAAGCACCAATGATACGGCAGACCAGTTCGATGGATTCGGACCACCACAAGCAGTCACGGGCAATCCACTTTACAACGGATCGCCTCGCGATTTGACCTCGCTGGTTTGGCTCAATCGTCCGTTCGCATCATCGGGTGAATTGATGTTGGTTCCGCTCACCTCACCTGGTCAGTTCGGTACCAAGCATGGGATCGCAAAGTTGGATGCACCGAGGAATCCATTCGATTTCTTGCCATCGTTCCAAAATGCGAACCCAATGGTTACCAACCTAGAGGATGGTGCACCATCCGACCTAAATGCGTTCACGCCACAGAATGACACTCCGTCCACCAGAAACAATATTCGCCTGGGTGGCTACTGGATGCAACGCGCTGGGAATTGGCCAACCGGTTCCGCTAAGCCTCCCGTGCAAGCGGACTGGGCCATGTTGTTGGAATTTGTAGAAACGACTCCTCCGTGGATCGACTCGGCCAAATTCCTCGATCCAGAGAAGGTGCAAACGGCATCGACTGCAAACAACGTCGCCGCCCGATTCCTGGCGTCCTACTTGCCAGCGAACTATACGGGGAATGGGGAACAAGACTCACAGCGCGGTGTTTCGATCGTTGCTCCGCGGAACAACATCCCGAACTATGTGAGCGCAGGGAAGATCAACTTAAACACCATGACCATGCAGAGTTCGGGTCGGGTAGAAGCATTGCAAGGGATCGAGCATTTGTTCCTGACTGGAACGCAACGAGCCGGCAGTGTCAACGATTCGATCACCGATTGGTTTATGTTGTCGAGACGAGGTTACGCCAGTGGGACTCCATCCTCATTCTTCGGAGGAACTGCCAATGCAGCGATGGATCCAAATTACCCATCGCAATTCGCAGGTGCCTACCGTTCAGGACTAGCAACCAACCTTTATCCGTTGGCACCCTACCCAGGTGCTGCAGATAACAACAACATGCCCTTGGTCGTTCAACGAGGTCGATACTCGATCGAGTCAGGTATCTTGCGGTCGGTCAATCCTAATCCTGTTGGCGTTCAAATGCCTAGCACCACCAACGTGGGCAATCTTTTGTTCTCGCCCGATTCGGTGATCGGCAGTGAGGTTTCTAACATTCCAGGAGCTGCAGCCCAAGAGGTGGACGACGCGAAACGAAATCCATTCACGCGGTACCAACGCGCGATGCGGTTGCCGAACCTAGTAACCGATCAATCGAATGTGTTCGCAGTTTGGGTGACGGTCTCGCTCTTCGAGTACGATCCAATCACTGGGTTTGGGCGTGAGTATGTGAACGCATCAGGCGATGCAGAACGTGAACGCGCGTTCTACATCATCGACCGCACGGTCCCCGTGGGTTTCATCCCGGGCGAAGATATCAACACCGAAAAGACCATCCTGCTCGAACGCCGCATCAACGGCGGCCGTCGGTAGAGCTTTCGCATGGTCGATTGATACGCAGTGGTTATCGCTTCATTCGATAGACCACTGCGTTTTTGGTGGCTCGGCCCACGGCGATGATTTCGTTTTGACCGTCGCCGTCGAGGTCCCCAACTGCGAGATCCTCCACGGCGACTTGGCCAGGCTGGATCAACGAGCGTTGCCATGTTCCATCCGACTGCCGATCGTATATCCTCACTCCACAGCGGTGAGGTAACGATTCATCCCGCACCCCGATGACCAACTCGTCTGCGTCATCGGCATCAAGATTCGCGCATGCGACCGCATGCCCCCACTTGAGCTCGGCGTCGATCACTTGCCTCGGCCATAGGGTTGCCTTGCCGCTCGCTGTCGAATTGCTCGCTGGTTCCTCGTAGACCACAATCTCGTTCCCATGCCACGGCTCTACGGTGGCGATGAACCGTCGCTTATTTTCCATAAGGCCCAACCGTATCTCGCTCGATCCCTTCTCGGGTGCTTTTCCTTCATGCCCACTCCCCAGTCGTGTGAGGCTCTTCTCATTGGACTTGCCCTTCTGCGACCAAAGATGGACTCCTTCGAAACTGGCCAGGAGCAAATCATCGCGTCCATCTCGATCGAAGTCGAGCACTTGGAAATTGTGCATCACCGGAAGTGAACTCTCGATCGTGCTGTTGGACCATGCCGATTTTGGATTGGAGGGTACATCCCAACGGGACACGCGAACACCTTGATCATCCCATCCCGGTGCGCTTGCATTTCGACCTTTGAGCGGAGCAACAATCAGCTCCTTTCTTTGATCCCCATCGATGTCCGCCCAATTCATCCGGTGGGTCGTCGGCTCATCCTTGGTCAACAGATGATGGGTCCAGAGGGATCGCGGATCGGCTGGCGATTCCAGCCATCCGATGGCTCCACCCGATTTGGTATTGTTCGGTTGCCAATCGTAGCCAACGGCAAAATCGATATCGCCATCCCCATCGATATCATGGGGAGCAAAGCAGACATTGTCGGCGGCCGCATCGGGTGTTTCCCAGATCACATGGGTTTGCCACGTCGGATTCTCTAGCCACAGTACACGCTTGCTATCGACGATCGCGATGTCCAAACGATTGTCGCGATTAAGGTCCAACAAGCGTACCGCATAACCAACCGTCAGGGGAACCGGTAGGACGGTATCGCTCCACTGCTGTGCGATTGCGAGGCCTTGGTTGCAAACAATGCAATGCACTAGGCACAACCAAAGGAATGCCTGAGGGCGATTCAACGAACGATTGGGGAGCAGCAAACTCATGAAAAATTCCCTCAATGGATGGAGACAGGCAAAACGGTCCGAGACCAGGAAGGTGGTTGGTAGGAGGGAGTCAAGTCTAATGCGGAGGAAGAGCGGATGATAGGGTGCCACTGGGCAGCCCGAACAGCCGACGAGTACGAGTACCGCTGCGCTGAGTACGAGGAACAGCCAATAGCGAGCAAGCTCGGCTGCTCCTCGTACTCAGTCCGCTTTGCGGACGGTACTCGTACTCGTCATCGTACTCGCTGCTCATCGCAAAACTCGATGATGCCAGGCAACTCCATCACGATTCTATTCGCACCCCACTGGCGCTCCGCTTCGCCTTCCACTGGGTTCATCCCAGTGGGGGCAACAACTGACAGCTACTAGCCTTCCCCCCGCTATTTACCTTCCTCCTCGTTGGGGCTTTGCCCCAACGGACGAGTTTTTTTTGGGGAGCGTTGTGGTAGCTGCCAGTCATGGCTCCACCGGCACAAGGCCGGTGGAGGCCCAACATTGCGATGAATGGAAGCATGACATGGGCTGAGATAACCATCGAACAGCCATCGAGTACGAGTACCGCTACGCTGAGTACGAGTACGAGTACGAGGACCAGCCAATAGCGAGCAAGCTCGGCTGCTCCTCGTACTCAGTCCGCTTTGCGGACGGTACTCGTACTCGTACTCGCTGCT
>CAIYZV010000399.1 GCA_903930765.1 uncultured Pirellula sp. | reverse complement strand
GAAATCGCGGTCAGGTAAATGGCTCAACAGCGATTGATCATTGACCACTCCCCAGGGGACTGCGAACGTTCCTTTCCAGTTTTTCTTTCCGAAGGCGTTGATGGCGTTCTTCACTCCAACACCAGAATCGGCTTGGGCGAGCGTCGTGGCTGGGAAACGCACCAAGCGGATCCCGCGATGAGAGATACCGGCGGCGTAGCCGACCGCATCGAGCAACGCCCCTCCTCCGACGACAACGATGTACGACCTTCGATCGAGGCCGTCGCGGTCGATGGTGCGAAAGATATGGTTGACGGTCTCTTCATCGTTCTTTGCTTGTTCCCCACCGTCAATGCACTGCACAGGTGACACTAGCTGCAGCTGTGGGGACGATTCATCGAGCCGCTGTTGAAGATTGCGCAGGATGGCGGGGTTTGCGTCGCTTACCGAACGATCGACCCAGACTTGAAGTCTCGCAGACCCAGTCTCACTTCGAAACATGGACTGAATGCTATCCCAGTCGGCAGCAAAGCAATCACGGGTGAAACGCAAACGCAGGATTTGAGGTACCGAGAAATTAACGTCGAGAGAATCTTCGGAGATGGACCAAGGGATCGAGGACATGGGATGGGAGGGGGGTAATTTCAGGAGGGATCGAACCAGCCACTATTCTAGCCGGTATCGGAGTGCATGCCAAAGCAAACGGAGGAAGGATTTTCGGGGCAAAAAAAGAGAGCCCAAGAATTTCTTGGGCTCTCTCTGCTTCTTGGGAGGATCGCAAGCGTTCCACGCTTTTGGATACTCTTTTTGGAAAAATCGATCAGCTACAGCCGAGGCTGTTTCCGCAGTTGTGGCAGAGGTAGCAATTCCCATTGCGAACGGTAACGGAACCGCAATTATCGCAAGCGGGTGCATCGCTTTGGAAATTGGCGAACTGGTTGTCGCGAGAATCCTCTTTTGGTGGAGCCGACGACACGTTCCAGGTCGGAGCGCCGCCGAGTCCGACAAAACGAGCAGCGGTATAGTTGCTCGTCGATTGGACTTCGGCACCGTTACCATTGACTGGAGCGGTGGTCACCGCAGGTGCAGATGGCTTTGCCGAGGCTGCTTGCTTCTCTTTTGCTTCGCCTCCTGATACTAGTTCCGCTTTGGCCTTTTGCTCTTCGCGGTAGCTGTCCAGGAAGGTTAGTCCGAGCCAACGGAAGATATAGTCCACAACGCTCTTAGCGATGCGGATATCTGGGTTGGTCGTGTGGCCGTTGGGTTCAAAGCGGGTATGGCTGAACTTATTCACCAAGACTTCGAGTGGAACTCCGTATTGGAGCGAGATCGAAATTGCGGTGCCGAAACTATCCATCAATCCGCCGATCGTGCTACCTTCCTTGGCCATCGTGATGAAGACTTCGCCGGGGCGTCCATCTGGATAGAGGCCAACGTTGATGTACCCTTCATGGCCAGCGATGCTGAACTTGTGGGTGACCGAATTGCGAGTATCTGGAAGTCGTTCGCGGCGAGGCTTCACGACGATCTTTTCGGTAACCTTGCCAGCAGCAGCTTCTTCGCTCTTCTTCCCTTCGGACTTGGTGTTGAGCGGCTGGCTTTGTTTGGATCCATCGCGGTAAATCGCGATGGCCTTCAAGCCGAGTTGCCAACCCCAGAAGTACGCATCGGAAATGTCCTTGACCGTGGTGTCCTTGGGCATATTCACCGTCTTGCTGATAGCACCGGACAAGAAAGGTTGTGCGGCGGCCATCATTTCGACGTGGGCTTGCCATCGGATGCTTCGTGTTCCATTGGCAGGCGTGAACGCACAATCGAATACTGGCAAGTGTTCATTTTTGACGTGAGGAGCGCCTTCGATGGTGTCCTTGTCATTGATGTACTTCTCGATATCGGCGACTTGCTCTGGCGAGTAGCCGAGATTCAGCAGGCCTAGGTGAACGGAGCCGTTGATGATCTTAAGAACACCGCCACCGGCGAGTTGCTTGTACTTGACCAAAGCGATGTCTGGTTCGATCCCGGTGGTGTCGCAATCCATCATGAAGCTAATAGTTCCGGTCGGAGCCAGAACGGTTGCTTGAGCATTGCGGAACCCGTTCTTGCGACCGGTTTCCAAAACGCGATCCCATACTTCTCGAGCGGCATCCTTGAGGTACTGAGGACTGGAGTTGTCGATTTGCTCGACCGCGTTGCGATGCATTTGCATGACCCGCATCATCGGTTCGGCATTTTCCTCGTACTCTGCGAATGTGCCGACCACACCTGCCATTTCGGCGCTGGTCAGATTCGCAGTTCCGTGGAGCAGAGCGGTCAAAGCGCCGCAAAGTCCGTGGGATGCTGGCGAGTCATACGCCGCACCGCTGGTCATGATCAATGAGCCCAGGTTGGAATACCCCAATCCTAGCGGACGGAACAAGTGACTGTTGTGGGCGATGCGATCGGTCGGATACGCCGCGTGGTCGACGAGGATTTCCTGAGCGATGAAGAACAATCGGCAAGCATTCATGAAGCCGTGATAATTGAACTTGCCATCGTCTTGACGGAACTTCATCAAGTTGATCGAAGACAGATTGCAAGCCGTATTGTCGAGGAACATGTACTCCGAGCATGGGTTGCTGGCGTTGATGCGTCCGCTGTTGGGGCATGTGTGCCACTTGTTGATCGTCGTATCGTACTGGACGCCAGGGTCGCCGCAGTGCCAAGCGCACTCGGACATCCGGTTCAGGACATCGCGAGCTCGGTACGTTGGAGCCTCTGCAGTGCACTTGTCGGAAACCCAGCGGGTCTTCCACATCTTGTCTTCCGAAACCGCTTCCATGAACTCATCGGTGAGTCGGACCGAGAGGTTTGCGTTCTGGAACATAACCGAGGAATACGCTTCCCCGTTGAAGTTCGACTCGTAGCCTTCGCGGATTAACGCGTGGGCCTTTTGCTCTTCCTTCCACTTGCACTCGATGAACTCCATCACGTCCGGGTGCCAGACCTTGATCGATTGCATCTTGGCCGCACGACGGGTCTTGCCACCGGATTTTACAACCGCAGCGATCTGGTCGTAAACACGCATGAACGAAAGAGGACCGCTCGGCCTGCCACCGCCAGAAAGCTTTTCTCGGCTCGATCGGATGGTGGAAAGGTCGGTTCCAGTGCCCGAGCCAAACTTGAAGAGCATCGCTTCGCTGGTCGCCAAGCGCATGATGTCTTCCATGTTGTCCCCAACGCTCTGGATGAAGCACGCAGAGGCTTGAGGGTACTCGTAGGGGTTCTCTGGTTGCTCCAACTCACCCGATTCCACGTTGTAGTGCCAATTGCACTTGGTCCCGATGACGTTGTACTGCTGGTAAAGACCAACGTTGAACCATACCGGAGAATTGAACGAGCCGTACTGGTGCAGGCACAACCAAGTCAAATCGCGATAAAAACGTTCGCCATCCTCGGGGGTATCAAAGTACCCGTCCGCAACGCCCCAATCGGCGATGGTCCGAGTCACGCGGTGAATCAGTTGTCGCACCGAGTTCTCCCGCTCCTTAGGATTGTTGGGATCCCCGTAGAAATACTTGCTGACCACCACGTTGGTCGCCAATTGGCTCCACGAAGCTGGGATCTCGCAATTGGTTTGCTCGAACAAGGCCTTCCCGTTCTCATCCTTGATCGCCGCGCTACGCAGCTCCCACAGGACGGTGTCGAAAGGATCTGCCACTTCATTCGGGCAGAACTTGGATTCGATTTTAAGCCCGCTGCGATTGCCTCGTGCTTCATGCGTCGTTCGTGTCCGCGTGCGACGTTCACGCCCCATTTCTACGGTTGCCATTCGCTCGTGCGACTCCTTGCGATTAGTGGATGAAATAAGTGCATGCAGATAACGAAACGTTAATCTCTCCGGAAAATCGGATAGAAGTCCCCGTTTGGCTGCTTGCTGGTGAAAAGAAGAATCCATGCGACCTGTGGGTTTCGTACCCGGTTCGGATCAAGCCTCCGACGCATGTCCACAAGCTACTCTGCCCGGTCGCATCGGCAGCGCTTGTCGAGTACCACGTATACAATCATTATCGGCAAGAACCACTACAGGTAGTAGTTTCTTTCGTGTGATTGCACAACATGTTGCGTCATGGAGGAAGCAGTTTATCGATTCGAAACGGGATGTCAAATTTTTGGTTGCGACGCGCGCAACACCCGCATGGCTAGGGATTTGGGAGTTGGGTAAGAAATCCTACTACTGGATTCCACGCCCCGGATTGGCTCCCTAAATCTCGAGCCAGACGTCATTTAAGAGAATGTGAAGATGCCCCGTGACACGTCTGGTCTCGGTTCCAAAAAATCCAAAAAAGATTTTGGCAAGCTTTCCCGATTGGGGGGAGTATGTCACCGGGTTCGGCGCCGCGAAGTGGTCCCCAGTTCGCTGTAAAACGGGTCGATCGAAGCGACGCTTGGAAACGATCGAATTATCAGAACCGATCAAGGACACGGTCCAACCCGCCAGTGCGGCCTCATTCGGAGTGCGTCGACCATCGCGGTCGAGATCCGCAAAGATGGCTCCTTCAACGCTGGAATCAAAAACGAAGGCGTTTGCTTGAAGCTGTTTCGACTTGGCCACAAAATCCTCGCGGACGACTTAAGCTAAGACATCATGAATGACGCTGCCATGAACGTCGGTCAATCGGAAATCGCGTCCCCCGTATCGGAACGTCAATCGCTCATGGTCGATCCCTAGCATGTGAAGAATTGTCGCATGCAGATCGTGAACATGAACTTTGTTGTCCCGGGCATAGAACCCGAATTCGTCGGAGGCCCCGTACGAGATACCAGGTTTGGCTCCGGCCCCTGCCATCCACCACGTAAAAGCGTGGGGATTGTGGTCACGGCCATTGCCCCCTTGGGCTGTGGGTGTTCGACCGAACTCGCCACCCCACACCACCAGCGTTTCGTCAAGCAATCCTCGTCGTTTGAGGTCGGTCAGCAATCCCGCAATCGGCTTGTCGACTTGTCCCGCCAATTCCGCATGCTTTTCCTTCAACTCATCGTGCTGATCCCAATACGCATGCGATACCTGGACGAATCGGACTCCTGCTTCGCTCAATCGTCGCGCTAGCAGGCATTGTCGACCGAAATTATCGGTTGCACTTCCATCGATCCCATACAGGGCCAACGTTTCCGCTGTCTCATCCTCGAGCTTGAACTGCGCTAGAGCTTCGCTCTGCATTCGAAACGCGAGTTCAAACGATTGCTCGCGAGCGGTCACGGCCGAATTAAGCAATTCACTGTCCTGCAACGGGACAGGTTGATCGTGATCGCTCTGACGATGAGTACCGAAGTGATGACGATCGACGTCCTTCATCCAGTCGAGCTGCAGCCGCTGCAATCGAGCCGAGTTCTTAGGAACCAAATTCTCGATCTTGGCATCTTTGGCGGGTCCACCAATGCGAGTCCCTTGATGGATCGGCGGCAAGAATGCGGACCCGAAATTGCGTACGCCTCCATGGCCAAGGGTCGGATTGATTGTGATAAAGCTGGGCAAGTTCGCGTTTTCGGTTCCCAGTCCGTAGCTGATCCACGCCCCCATACTCGGTCGGACAAAGGTGTCCGAGCCGGTGTGGATTTTCAAAAGAGCTCCGCCGTGGGCTTCGTTGGATCCATGGATAGATTTGAGCAACGTGAGGTCATCAACATGCTGGGCGACATTGGGGAACAGATCGCTCACCCATGTACCCGTTTGACCGTACTGCTTGAAGGCCCAAGGGCTTTGGAGCAAATTGCCGGTTTGCGCGAATTGAATTCGAGGTTTTGGAATGGGAAGGGGTTGGCCGTTCAACCGGATCAACTCGGGCTTGTAGTCAAAGGTATCGACGTGGGATGGACCGCCGTGCATGAACAAGAAAAGGATCCGTTTTACCTTTGGCGGAAAGTGTGGTTGCGATAGCACACCTGATGAGCCCACACGATCGCGATCGACTCCTCGCACAGAGCCTGAGAGCAGATCGGTCAGCGCGATGCCAGCCAATCCGCGGGTAACCGACCGCATCCAGGCTCGACGACCCGTATTCTCCGGGCAACTGCCGAGGGATATGGGAAAAGGATTCATTCGGTTCATCGGATTGCTTCCGAAACGGGTTTCAGGTAGTTCGTCTCAAGTGTCCAACGGATTCACCGGTTACGCTCGGGGGCGCTCGCGGGTGTGCTTCATTCGGTTCAGCTTCTATTCGATCCAACTTTTATTCGATCCAACTGAACTCGCGACTTGCAATCAAGGATCGCACAAGTGTTGCGAGAGCTCTCGGTCGAAGTTGAATACGCTGTTCCTCGTTGGGCGGTGTACTCGGTCCGGCGCTTTCCTGATGGATCGCATCGGTACTCTGCTGAAGCAGCGTTACGCTCCGTTCGAGCTCAAAGTCCGTCGGAGACCGTCCGAGAATCGCGAGGAATGCAAATCCGACGGCTTGGCGGTCCTCGTTGGATCGTTCGGCTAGTTTCTGGCCGAGCCACTCCGATGAGTTTGTTACGAGATCGCTGTTGAGGAGAAACAAGGCTTGGCTCGGCACGGTGGTCACCGGACGCTGTTCGATATGGCTGGCTGGATCCACGTAGTCGAATACGGAAAACATGTCGGCCAGTGCCGCTCGATTGATGGAGAGGTAGATGGTCCTCTTAGGACTTTGGATCGCTTGGCCGGGTCCCCCCATTCTCGCATCCAATTTCCCACAGCATGCCAGAATCGAATCGCGAAGGGGTTCTATTTCCATCCGCTTGGTATTTTGACGCCACCATAGTCGGTTTTCCGGATCGGACTCCGCGTAGGTCGCGGCGTTGGAGTCCGTGCGATTGGACTCCATGCGATACGTTGACGAAAGGAGGATTTGTCGGTGAAGCCATTTCATGCTCCATCCGCGCTGGATCCATTCCGAAGCGAGCCAATCGAGCAGTTCTGGGTGCGTGGGCGACTCCCCGCGCATCCCGAAATTGGAAGGTGATGAAACGAGTCCTTGGCCCATGTGCCACATCCAAATTCGATTGACCATCACGCGGGCAAACAAAGGATGGTCGGGATGGGTGAGCCACTGCGCCAGTTGGAGTCGCCCGCTTTGATCGCTCGGTATCAATGGCAGCGGGTTTGCTTTGACGAGGATTTTCGGAACGCCGCGCGGGATCGGATGCTCGCCAGGGCGAAGGTGGTTTCCGCGAATATGGATCGGCATATCCGTCGGCTTGTTCTCTTCGACCGCCATCGACATGTCGAAAGCCGGCATGGACTTTTCGAGAGCCTCGATCTCTTTGGTCAGTCGCTCGACTTCTTTTTGTGTCTCTGGAGGGTACAGGGCCTTTGGGTCCTCGGGAATCTTCTCAACTTTTCCTTCGGCCAATAACCTACCGTTCGCTTCCTCCTTCAGCATGGCGAGCTGCTTTCTGGCAGCATCGATCTGTTGCTGGTGGCTTTGGCGTTTCTGGGTAATTTCGTGGGAGGGGAGCGGACGTTCCATCCATTTGGAAACAAACGCTTCATCGGCCATCGTTCGAGTGCTCATCAGAACACCGGCCATTGCGAAGTAGTCCTCTTGAGTGAAAGGATCAAATTTATGATCGTGGCACCGTGCGCACGACAACGTCGCGCCGAGCATGGTGCGCGAGAACGTATCGATCTGCTCATCCACAATATCGATTCGCATTTTTGCTTTGTCTTGCTCCGCGAGCATTTTCGGGCCGAGGACCCAGAACCCGGTAGCGGTGATCAATCGTGCTCTATCGGTTTCGTTTTCCGGTTGCGGTAACAAGTCTCCGGCGATCTGCTGGATCGCGAATTGATCGAATGGCAAGTCCTCGTTGAGCGCGTTGGCAACCCAGTCTCGATACCTCCATGCGTTGGGCATATCATGATTTTCGTCAGCCCCGTTGCTATCTGCATACCGAACGCAATCGAGCCAATGCCGAGCCCATCGGACTCCGTAATCGGGGGAAGCGAGCAACCGGTCGACAAGCCGTTCGTAGCGGTGATCTGGATCGTCCGCGAGGTAGGCTTCGATTTCTTCAGGGGTTGGGACCAGTCCCGTCAGGTCCAAAGTCGCGCGCCGCATTAAGACCGCTGGGGAGGCGGGTGGAGCTGGCAGCCAACCCTTTTCTCGCAACGGTACCCGCAGGAAGTGATCGATGGGACTCTGGGCAGCATCGCTTGCGTCGTACCAGTCCGGTAAGTCGGTGGGTACTCCACTAGGAATGTTCGTTTTGGGAATGCTCACGGAACGTGGTGCGGAGCGAAATGCCCAATGCGATTCGATAGCGACCGGATCTCGCCACGGTTTGTTCTCTGGTTCGTTTGAGCCCGATAGAGACTCGCGCGGATCGGTGGCGCCATGGAGAACCCATGTTTCAAAATCACGCAGTATCGTATCGCTCAGCTTGCCGCTCGGCGGCATTTGAAGCGTACCATAACGAAGCGATTGGATGATCAAGCTCTCGTCGGGGTTACCGGGGACGACCGCTGGACCGCTGTCGCCGCCGTCGCGAACTCCTCGCTTCGAGTCCAATCGCAAGTTTCCTTGGACGATCTTCGATTGCCCGGAGTGGCATTCATAACAGTGCTCGATCAAGGCAGGTCGGATCCGAGATTCGAAAAACTCGAGATTCGCTCGATCGGGCTCCTGGGAGTTTGCTGTTGCGTCGACCGCACTCGGGGTCGGGGGTTCTTGGGCCGTGGCGTCGGGATGGAAGGCAGTCGCAATGCAAAGTACGGCGAGGAGCACTGAATCAATCGCTCCGTATCTCGCTCCGTATCTCGCGGCATATCGCTTTTTATCGCAACTTCTCCCAGCAGGCTGGATGATGCGGAATGCCGAAGTAATCGATAACCTTGGCCGAGCGGCGAGCCGTCGAGGCTGGGTTGATTCCAATCGATAGGATGATTTCAAGAGAGTCCGTCTCGACAGGGAGGGAACGGGGGGGGTATGGTGGAGGGAGGTGGGATGAAACGGTGCACCCCGATCCTTGATTTTAGTCGAAACTTCCCCGTTAGGGGACTGTAGAAATCTGTGCGTGATCCATGACAGCAATAATCACCTTGGCTGTGATCGCTTTCTTTTCACTCTTGGCGGTCCGAGTTGCAACAATCGCGCTCACGATGACAGGGTTGAGTTACGACACGGCGATTTTCCAGAGTTACTCCGCATTTTTCGGAGTTGGATTCACCACCAGGGAAGCGGAATTGGTGGTGAACCACCCGGTCCGGCGGCGGATCATTCGCGATTTGATCTTGGCTGGCAATGTTGGGCTAACCAGCGCCTTGGCAACGACGGTGGCTTCGTTGCTGCAAAACAGCCATGTGTTGCATCCGATCGTGTTGTTGGCGTCGGTAATGTTGCTGATTTACTTGATCACCTATGTGGGACGGATTCAATGGGTCCGAAGGTTTTTGGACTACTGGATCAAGGCCTCGCTGATGCGATCTGGATTGGTGCGCGCCATGGACTACGAGTTGATGCTGCGCGTCGATCATGGGTACGTTATCTTGGAATACTTGCTCGAAGATCGAAACCCACTTATCGGCCGCACGCTGCGCGAGTCTAGGCCTTGGGATTCAGGAATGGTCGTCCTGGCGATTCGACGAAATAATGCGATGCTTCCTGGGATACCCGGTCCGGATGCATTGCTTCTGAACCTTGACGTACTGGTCATCTACGGCCACGAGCATGACCTTAAGAAAGTCATGACACCATTGAGCTAGCCGTTTTAGGTGAGCTAACCGTTTTAGGACGCAAGCGTACGCCCGTAAACCGGGACCGCTTGTCCGAACCCCAGCACGAGTGTTCCGTCGCTCGGTTTCAATTCGATCAAACGAAAGTCGGGCAAGGACCGGAGCATCTTGATGGTCGGTCCAAAGCGGTCCTCCATCTTCGCGAGGACAGCGTCGGCCCGACGTGCTTCCGAGTCAGTTTTCGTTTTACCGTGGATTTCCACCACGATCGCTTCGCAGCTGTAGCTCAATCGTTTCCTTGCAAAGACATTGACGGTGTCTTTCTCGTCGGTGATGAACAGCGCGTGGCAACACCCCGTCGAGAGCAGATTGCCAGTGTGCTTGGCCAATCCACTAACCAAGACATAGAACGAGCCATCGTGGTCGACGAAAGGTGCGTAACTAGCGTTGGGGAGTCCATCGCTCGATGCCGTCGCCAGGATCACTGTGCGGCAGCCATCGATCAAGGATTGAAGTTGTTTTTCGATGGAGTGTGAATCCGCCATGATGCCTTCCGAGACGCGAAGCTGCCGCTACTCTGGGGTTAATTACCCGCGATTAATTGCCCTCGACCATGACGACACGAAAACCGATGTCGTTGATTTTCAACTCAGGTTGGTCGCTGAATCGGTGGGAGGACCGGCAACTGCTGGCTTCATCGACCCATCCACCACCTCGGTTGACACGATAGGTTCCCGTGGAGGGACCCGTGGGATCTTTGACATCGGTCTTTGGATAGTCACCATAGAAGTCTTGGCACCACTCCCAAACGTTTCCATGCATGTCGTAGAGTCCCCAAGGGTTGGGTTTCAGGGACCCTACTGGATGGGTTTTTCGCTCCGAATTGGCTTGGAACCAAGCGTAGTCGCCGAGCGATTGCTTGGAGTCACCAAAGGAGTAGGCTGACGATCCGCCGGCGCGGCATGCCCATTCCCATTCTGCTTCGGTTGGCAATCGATAAATTCGCTTTGCAGCTTTTTCCTTTGGTGTGTCGCTGAGTTTCTTGCAGAACTCCATCGCATCTTCCCAGCTAACTTGTTCGACGGGGTAATTGCCGCTGTTGTTTTTTCGAATCACCCGCTTTTGGAAGTGACTCGGATTGGTCCCCATGACCTGTTCGTACTCCCCTTGGGTTACTTCGTGAGTTCCCAGATAAAAAGGCTTTGAAATGGTCACGTGATGTTGGAGCTCATCATCTTCGGAACCATCCTCGGTATCTGCAGCCCCCATTGTGAATTTGCCTTGGGGGATCAAAACGAACTTGGCGTCGATGCTGTTAGTGACTTCCTTTGCGGATTGGCCGAAGGAATAACTCCGGGAAAGAATGAGCACTACTATGACTACGGCGAAAGGGCGGAGTTTCATGGTTGAAAGGAGAGGCAGTGGGAGAGAGGGTGAATACTGCCGAAGAACAATGCGTTACATCTCAGACGGAGAATCGTCACTCAACTTCGGTCTTTCATAGCACTTAAACGTAGTATAAATCGTCGTGCGCCTTAGCGGCAGCCTTTTTCTTTTTTTAAAGCGATTCCATCTCACTCCGAAAGAGACTCAACCCAGGTATCGAAATCGGCATCGCTGGGCATTCGCCAATCTCCGCGAGGAGAAAGGGATACCGTACCCACCTTGGGTCCGTCAGGAACGCAGCTCCGTTTGAACTGCGCATTGAAAAAACGTTTCAAGAACGTTTCCAAGGTCGATTGGAGTTCGGAGTGGGAGTACGGCCGGTCGAAGGTTGCTTGCTCTGCGAGGAAGAGAATCTTTGCCGGCGACGCCCCGCTGCGGACGAAGTGGTACAGGAAAAAATCGTGCAATTCGTAAGGGCCGATGGTTCCTTCGGTGCTCTGCACGATGGATTGGTCACTCGACAAAGGCAGCAATTCCGGCGTGATGGGTGTCTCGACAATATCAGTAAGGATCTTGCGAATCTCCTTGCTGACCAGATTCTCGGCAACGTGGCGAACCAAGAAGCGAACGAGTGTCTTAGGGACCGAGCAGTTGACGTTGTACATCGACATGTGGTCTGCGTTGTAGGTGCACCATCCCAGGGCCAGTTCGGACATGTCGCCGGTCCCAAGTACAAATCCTCGATTCATAAGCAACAGCGTGCGCATGCGGGCTTGGACATTTTCAAATACCAAGTCATTCCGATTGTCGTTGGGGAGCGATTCCAGTTTTGATTGCAGCGTTTGAATGTCCGTCATTGAAACATCAATCCCAAAGGGACGATGCTGGAGGCTTTGAAAGACCCTCAAGCAACTTTCGCGGATATCGATGGTTTCGGAACGGACCCCGAGCAACCTCATCAATGCTTCCGCATTCGACTTCGTCTTTTGAGTGGTTCCGAAGCCAGGCATGGTAAGCCCGACGATTCGATCGTGCTTCCAACCGAGCATGTCACACATTTTAACCGCAACTAGCAGTGCAAGCGT
>CAIYZV010000398.1 GCA_903930765.1 uncultured Pirellula sp. | reverse complement strand
GCGATCGCGCAGGAAGTGATCGATGTACTAGCGGTCCTGAACGCGCTGCGGGCCGCTTGGCCCCCCGGAAAACTATCCGATATTTGATGCGAGTCGCAGCGATTCCGGCTGTGGCAATCCTGGAGCCGATCTGTCTGTTTCGGATCGCGATATTATGAGGGTAATACGTCCCAGTGCGCGATCCCTTTGTGGCATCTCCAGCGTCCATCCTCTTTGCGCTCCACGATCGCTCGGAGAACTCCCTTGACGTCGACCACTGCCCCCCGTGCATCCAGGTTTGATGCGAAATCCCTACCGGATGTATCTTCCCAATTAGCCCCGACTCCCGCGATGTCGCTGAATGGCAAGCGTTGCCCATCGAGGATGCGCCGCATCACGGAATCATCAACGCACCATTGAGGCATGTTATGCGCACCAAGTGTCGCCGGGAACAATTGATGATCCCACTCGGGAGACTCGATCGTTTCCAACGACACAGAATTTTCGATGGTAAGGGGACCTACTCGAGTTCTCTGCAATCGAGTCATCACCGCTTCGGTTCCCAAGGATCTCGCAATGTCCGCCCCGAGCGATCGCATGTAGGTCCCGGTACTGCAGGAAACCCGCAACGTAAATTCAGGGAACGCAAAATCGAGCAACTCCAACGCGTGAATGGTGATCGATCGCGTCGGAATATCAACGGCAACACCTAGTCGAGCTTGCACATGCGCACGCTTGCCATCCACTCGAACCGCGGAGTAGGCGGGAGGCCGTTGCTCGATCGCACCGAGGAACTGAGGGAGTGCGTCGAGTATGCTTTGGGCGTCGAGACCTTCAGGGATTGGGGAATCGGTCACTTCCATTTCAAGATCACCCGATGGGCTGGTTTGCCCTAAGCGAAAGGTACCAATGTACTCTTTGTCGAAGGTGTGCACTTCCTCCATCAAACGGACCGCAGGACCGACCAACAGCACCAAAACGCCACTGGCGAGAGGATCGAGGGTCCCTGCGTGCGCTAATTTGATACCGGGCATGACTCGACCAACTCGATTGACGCATTCGCGACTGGTCGGACCGAGGGGCTTGTTCAGATTCAGAATGCCGTACATTACCAGCAGACTTCTACCGGAGCGCCGGCGCGAACCCCGAGCATCATCGACGCGGAATCCGAAACCAAATGCAAACGAAGTGGAGAATCCGCATCGAGGATCGCGATCAGGGTCATCGGAGGTTGTTCGTGCGCCGCACTAAAAATACCAAACGTCTCATGCTCTTCATCGACGATCACTTTGGTTTCCGAGGATCTGCTAACTTGCGCCAACTCCGCTGAGGTCAAATCGGTGACCAAATCCCCCTCGGGAGTCACCTCGATGACTTTTCCTTGAATGCGTCCAGCCACGAGACGAGATTCCTTGTTGTCAGTTCTGGGTCCAGAAAAGATGCTTGCGTGTCTTCCCAAGGAACTACAACCCCTCAGTCGACCTGAATAGTGTAGCAGTTTTTATCGAAAAGTTGCGACTGTCGCCTCCTTGGTGTCGCGGCTCACCCTGATTCGAAGATGAAGATTTCCACACGTGATGCTCGGGAGTGTGGAATCATGGCTTCTTCGCAATCCAGGCTTGATCACCATCAAAGCACAGAAAACCGATCCAATCGCCGGACGGAAGTGAAACGACCGGGGCTCCATCGAGTTCCTTCGAAATCAGTAGACCGCTTCGGATGGTCCAGCCCGATTTTTTCGCAGCATTCTCCACAGAGACATCGCTTCGGGATGGTAAATCCAACCGATTGCGATCGACCAGGATACCGTGTGAAGAATCGGGACCCACGATCAAAACATCGGTCAGATCGTTGGGTGATCGGGATGCATCGACATTTCGACTCGGAAACGGATTGGTCGCTGGATCGAGCGGCTGCGAGAGCGGAACTCGTGCCATCTCAACTCCACCGGAGAGGGCCGTGGTGGATGTTGGCTCGAAGGATGTTTGGGTCGAGCCAGAGACCTCCATCACCAACGAACCATCCAACGCGTCTGTTGGAACCGCCAGTAAATCGCTTCGGCAGATCATGGAGGAGTCATCGAGGAGCAACGCCCACCCAACCCGCTGACGCTGTACCGTAAAGCCAAACGACTTCTGCTTCCAACGGACGGCGACGCGATGCGATGTTGGTGACTGCTGCTGCATGCGATCCCAGAGGACACCGTACGGAAGTGAAGGCTGCCACTGTAGCCATTCATCGACAGGTGCATCATGCAGAACAAATCGACTGCCGGTAGTCGCGACCGGTCCAGGTGCATCAGGAGTTGCGAACTCAACACCCCCGACGAGGATTTGCCCCAAGCTATCCGCCTCGAACTTGAGGCCACTCAATCCGAGATCGAATCGCACACCGCTGCGCACCCAAAACTTGGAGTTGCTTCTCACCAGCTCATGGTATTCCGGATCGATCGCGCATCGGACAATGACGCTCCTGGCATCGCTCGCTAAACCTACCGAAAGCACGTCCCCAATACGAAACCCGCGATGATGGATGGGTGCTCCGCTGTCGAGTCCGTAACGCTTCTTGGCGTCCAACACGATTTCAATCGCCCCTTCTCGCGGAGTGATCGCGGGAGGAGCTTCGAGACCTTGGAACCGAATCGAGCGGTGGGTCTCGGAGCGCCCAGGCTCCATCGCCATGTACTTGGGCCCGACGATGGTCTCCAACCCTCGAACGGCTTCGAGAGATACCGTCGGCCGAACTATCCAAAAGATCGTTCCGTCGGTTACTACCTCTCGAGCCTTGGGAGCCAGCCGTACGGAAACCAAGATCCCCGGATGCGATTCCCGGAGTTCGATTTTCTCAACGCGTCCGATTTCAATGCCGCGGAAACGCAGCGAGTCCATCGTCTGCAATCCGAACCCTTGCTCGAATTCGATTTCGATCAATTCACCTTGATTGCGATACGCATTGAAAAAAAGAAACGCGCTGAGCAATGCGCAAGCGACTGTAAGCAGCCATACGAAACTCGGTACTCGCGGACTGCGAGTACGGGGGATAGCGGTGGGTATTGGATCGGAGGCCTTCATGGAACCTTTTCCAAGCTTGATGGGTTGGCTGCGCTTAAACGTTACTGGTCTGTTCCCGTCGTGAGTATAACACTCTCAGGTCTCCCATGCCGTCTTGCGTCCGGCGGGGAAATGGGGCATAGTGTGAGAACTTCGGGTCGAAGAGCTGAACGAAACAAGGCCTGCCTGTTCGAGTCAAATCAAGCTGTTCGTGTCAAATCAAGCTGTTCGTGTTAAATCAAGCTGTTCGAGTTAAATCGCAGCGTTCAATTTCATCCAAAGCCAACCGAGCCGGTACATGATGTATTCCAGATTCTTCGCAATTATTGCTTTCGCGGTCTTTGCACCTCAGGCTTTCGCACACCCAGGCCATGGAAACACCGACGCCAAGGAAGCGGCTCACTACCTGACAACACTCGAACACGCGATGCCTTTAGCGCTGATGGTCCTCTCAACGATCGCTGTTGTTTGGATAGCGACGAAGAGCCTCAAGGCCCAGAGACGGTCCTGGTAACTGAAAACTATGCCTGATTAGAAACGCAAAAGGCGTCCGAAATTCGGACGCCTTTTTTTTTCGCTACTTGCGAGGGACTCACGATACGGTCACCTCGCTCATCAAACCGATTATCAAGCCAACTTACTACCTAGCTAACCGACTTAATCGTCTTGACCAAACGCGACAAGATCTTGTACGGATCGGCTTGCGAGTTTGGCCGTCGATCTTCCAAGTACCCCTTGTAGCCGCTATTGACGAAGCTGTGTGGGATTCGGATCGAAGCACCGCGGTCGGCAACGCCGTAGCTGAACTTGTCGATCGACTGGGTCTCGTGGAGACCGGTCAACCGGAGATGGTTGTCTGGACCGTATGCAGCGATGTGCTCGTCGCGGTACTTGTCAAATGCAGCCATGAGCTTCTCAAAGAAGTCCTTGCCACCTTCGTCACGAAGCTTGTCGAACGAGAAATTGGTATGCATCCCGGAACCGTTCCAGTCACCGCGGATCGGCTTGCAATGGAACTCGATGTCGATTCCATACTTCTCGGCCAAACGCGACATCAGGTAGCGAGCAACCCACATGTCGTCCCCAGCCTTCTTCGAACCCTTTGCGAAGATCTGGAACTCCCACTGTCCCTTGGCCACTTCCGCGTTGATGCCTTCGAGGTTGATGCCAGCGTCGAGGGAGATATCGATGTGCTCTTCGACGATTTGGCGAGCGATATCGCCAACATTCTTGTAGCCCACACCGGTGTAGTAGGGACCTTGGGGAGCGGGGTAGCCTTCCTCGGGAAAACCGAGAGGACGGCCGTTTTCGTAGAAGAAGTACTCTTGCTCGAAACCGATCCACAAGTCGGGCATTTCCTCGACCATGGCGCGGTAGTTCGATGGGTGAGGCTCACCGTTGGGCAGGAGAACTTCGCAGAGAACGAGGAAACCGTTCTTGCGAGTGCTATCTGGATACAGTGCGACCGGCTTGAGCAGGCAGTCCGAACTCCGGCCTTCTGCTTGTTGGGTAGAACTACCGTCGAATCCCCACATTGGAAGATCCGAGACGGATGTTGGCGCTTTGTCAACAACCTTTGTTTTGCTGCGTAGATTGGGCTCGGGCAGATACCCGTCCAACCAAATGTACTCGAGCTTGAATTTGTTTTCCGAAGACATTCAGCGATCCACTCTCATAAAAATAGGGACAAACAGATTCGGCGTAGCACACCCTGCGGTCCGTCAAAGGTCAAAGCGATCGGGACCACACCCGACCCAGCTCTGTCAGCTCAACCCGCATTCCTTCGGTGGTTTCGGCTCGGACCGTCTACCCTGCGGTCTCGCCACCAATCCCATCCGCCTTCCGCCTTCTTCGGTGCAGCCCCAGGATCCGAATCCGCAATGATTCATCCCTCCAGATGCAACAAAAAATGAACGCAAATGCTAAGCTGTTAACGCTCTGCCGATTGCTTACTGTAGCGATCTGCGCTCCCCCGGCAAGCGACCTGCAAAGTTTCTTTAATTTACCACCCGAGAGGGATCACGAAGTCTTATGCACGCTATGCCTTTGTTGCTGGGGGTGTTGGCCGCGATGGCGGTCGCTTACCGATTCTACAGCTCTTTTTTGGCGGCCCGAGTTGCGGTGCTGGATGCAGAGCGAGTCACACCCGCGCATCGGCTTAATGACGGGCAGAATTACCATCCGACCAATCGATGGATCTTGTTCGGCCATCACTTTGCCGCAATCTCGGGGGCAGGACCATTGATCGGCCCGGTCTTGGCAGTCCAATTTGGGTATATGCCCGGACTGATTTGGCTGGTCATCGGAGTTTGCCTCGCCGGAGCCGTCCAGGATTTTTTGGTCCTGGCGGCCAGCGTGCGACATAATGGCCAGTCCCTGGCTCAAATCGCCCGTGGGCTGCTCGGTCCCAAACTGGGCCTCCTGACGTCGATCTCTATTCTGTTCATCGTCATCATCGCTCTCTCCGGACTGGGCGTGGTTGTTGTCAAAGCGTTAGGCGGAGACAAGGTCGCATTGGTTCCGGGGAGCACCATCGCGCCCAAGGGAGAGGTGGTTCGCACTCAGATCTCGGAAGCCATCGATCGACTCAGTATTCCGAGTGGATCCGCGGTAACCTACCCCACCGGAACGACGATTGTTCGGAGCGAAACGTTCACCATCGACATCCCTGTCGCATCGCGCGATGCTTCGGCCGCAACCGGCAATTCCGCGACCAATAATCGAGCAACGATCGAGATCCCTGCAAAGTCATTCGAGTTTATCCGCGGCAGTTCCTGGGGAACCTTCACGATCGCTTGCACGATACCCATCGCCCTTTTTGTCGGTTGGTACATGTATCGCTTCCGCAAAGGCCGTGTCATCGAAGCATCCTTGGTGGGCGCAGCGGGCGTACTCGCCGCCACCGTAGCCGGGAATTGGATTCCGGGTTCTCCGCTCGAACCCTATTTCCAGTTCTCGCGTGAAGGGATCATCGCAGCGATTTGCTTCTACGGTTTTATCGCCTCGATCCTTCCGGTTTGGCTATTGCTTTGCCCCCGCGATTATCTGTCCAGTTTCCTCAAGATCGGAACGATCCTATTGTTGATGTTGGGAGTGGTCATCGCCAATCCTCGCATGGAAGCACCCGCGGTCAACACGTTCTTCGCCTACGGCGGTGGCCCAAATCTTTATGGTGGTATCTTCCCATTCGTCTTTATTTGCATCATGTGCGGGGCGGTATCGGGGTTCCACTCCTTGGTCTCCTCCGGCACCACTCCAAAGATGGCGAGCTCCGAAAAAGACCTGCGCATGATCGGCTATGGATCGATGCTTATGGAAGGCATGGTGGCAGTGTGCGCTTTGATCGCAGCGGCGGCACTCCCAGTTGCAGATTATTGGGCGATCAATATCGACATGTCCAAAGCCCAACAGTACGCAGAGACGCTCACCAAAATGCATGCCGACATCGATCACCTCGACACGATCGAGTCGCAGGTCGGCGGTGAGACGCTTCGTGGCCGGACCGGAGGCGCGGTGACACTCGCCGTTGGAATGGCGAACATCATGACCGGCGCTATCGCCAAAGTAGCTCCGATGGCCTCCCTCGATGGACTGATCAAATACTGGTTTCACTTTGCCATCATGTTCGAAGCACTCTTCATCCTGACAACAATCGATACAGGAACACGCATCGCCCGATTCCTGCTCCAAGAAGTCCTCGGTAATTTCTCACCGAAGTTCCAGAAGATGGACTGGTGGCCCGGTGTTTGGCTCTGCACCGCACTGGTCACCATCGGCTGGGGCTCGCTGATTTGGACTGGCTCCATCCAAACCATCTGGCCCATGTTCGGCATCGCCAACCAACTGCTCGCGGCGATCGCTCTGTGCGTCGTCACCACATGGTTATTCCGCGAAGGCCGAGGCAAGTACGCTTGGGTCACGATCCTGCCGATGATTTTCATCATGACCACCACCTACACCGCCGCAGCCGAACTGATCTACGGCCAGTTGTGGCCTGACTTCACTCAAGGACTCAAAACAGGGACCACCTCCCAAATCCTAAAGGGGGGGCTCAGCTCGGCGGCCATCGTCTTCCTTGTGACCAGTTTTACCATTTTGTTGGCGAATGCCGTATCTCTTTGGGTTCGTTCCTCACCTGCGTCGACCACGGATACTCCGTAGATGGCCTGCAGGGCACACGCATCGTGATTAGGAAGCGTGACAAAAACCCGTCGGAAAATCCGTCTTCGGATTGGAACCGACTGATAGCAACGCGGCGCCCCGTCATCCATAATGCAACGCCTGGATAATGCAACGCGGCGTTGGATATCAAGACAATTGCAGGACAACCGCCCATCGACCGATTGGATGCTGCCGAGTTCCCGCTACTTTCAACTTCATTCCCCCAACCAATGTTCTTACGAACTCTACACCCCTGTAAATCATGAAACAAAAACAACAGATGCAGCGACTCGCTTTGGCAGCCGCACTCGCGATCGGTTTTCCATCTCTTGGAATATCCCAAACGGAAAAAATCGATACCGACGTTATCAGCAAGATCAAAGAAGAAGGGATGGATCGCTCTAAGGTCATGGAGACGATCAGTTACCTGACCGACGTTCATGGTCCTCGTCTGACCGGTGCACCCGAGAGCCGCATCGCCGGCGAGTGGGCAAAGAACCGACTTGCCCAATGGGGACTCGATAACGCACACTTGGAAAGCTGGGGGCCCTTCGGTCGCGGTTGGTCGTTGCAGTCCTACAAAGCCAACGTCGTTGCCCCTCAATTCTTTTCGTTGATCGCTTATCCCAAGGCATGGACACCGAGTACCCCGACCACAGTCCGAGGCGAACCGATCTATCTCGATGCAGACTCCCCAGAAGAGCTTGAAAAATATCGCGGCAAGCTCGGGCGAGCCATCGTTCTTATCAGCCCTCCT
This sequence comes from uncultured Pirellula sp., assembly GCA_903930765.1. Classification (GTDB taxonomy): domain Bacteria; phylum Planctomycetota; class Planctomycetia; order Pirellulales; family Pirellulaceae; genus JBKCUI01. The sequence continues at coordinate 7,428 of CAIYZV010000398.1, read as the reverse complement.
CGCGAAGTGAAGCCATTGTTTGATCCCCCCGGTGCTCGCCTCGCTGACGCCGATCTGCTGAATCTGGCCAACGCAGACGTAGCAGCTCCACGCCGACGCCGCCCCGGCGACGGCCAACCGGGTGGGCCTGGACCGGGTAATGGGGGGCAAAGTGGCGGAAATCGCAATGGCGGGAATCGCGAGGCAGCCCCGAATCCAAACGGAGATGGGAACCAGAAAGGGGAGAATCAGCAGCCACCTCGTCGCAATGCTGCAGCCAACACCATGCAATTGCAAACCGACAAATGGCAATTGGCGTACGATGAAGGAGCCGCGGCGGTGCTGGAAGCAGGCCGTGGCGACGGCGGTACCGTCTTTGTCGCCTCCGCGACCATGCCCCGACGAGCCGATCCTGGTCGCGATACCCGAAGCCCTGGTGAAGGCGGCCCGCTATCGCGTGGTCCTCGCCCTTGGACGGTCGATTCACCTCCTATCTTGCCCCAGTTGGTCGTTGCCGCCGAGCATTACAACCGATTGGTTCGAATGATCGAGAAAGGGGTCATGCCTCAACTCGAAATCGATATCGAGTCGACGTACCACGATGGCGAACTCAATAGCTTCAACATCATCGCGGAAATCCCAGGAACCGATCTCAAGGATGAAATCGTGATGCTCGGAGCTCACTTTGACTCGTGGCACTCCGGCACAGGGGCCACCGACAACGCCATCGGATGCGGGGTCGCGATGGAAGCCGTGCGCATTTTGAAAGCGCTCGAGATCAAGCCACGACGTACCATCCGCGTAGCGTTATGGACGGGTGAGGAACAAGGCCTTCTCGGTTCACGGGCCTATGTTGCTGAACACTTTGGTGAGCTCAAGACGCAGCGATCGGCCGAAGGTGATACCGCCGACAGCAATCGTGTCGCGTCGGTGCTCGCCGTCAAACCCGAATACGAAAAACTCTCGACCTACTTCAATCTCGACAACGGTGCCGGAAAAATCCGTGGGATCTACTTGCAAGGGAACGAAGCCACGCGACCGATCTTCCGATCGTGGCTGAGCCCCTTCGCAGACCTGGGCGCCTCGACAATAACCTCCTCCAACACCGGCGGTACCGACCACCAGTCGTTCACGGGCATCGGACTACCGGGCTTTCAGTTCATCCAGGACCCCATCGAATACGATACGCGTACCCACCACTCCAGCATGGATGTCTACGAGCGGTTGATCGAGGATGATGCGAAACAAGCGTCGGTCATCATGGCATCGTTTGCATACAACGCAGCCATGCGCGATGAAAAACTTCCGCGACGCCCGCTAGAGGGAAATCCGACCATCCAGCCGGAATCAACTCCTGCTGCCCCCGCCCCCCAAGCCGCTCCTGCAGCAGCCGCAGCTGCTACAGCAACTCCGTGATAGGGTTCAGTGATAGGGTTCAGTGATAGGGCGGCGCAGGGATTCCTCCCTCGCGGTGATTGGACTCGAGAGCGGACGATACCGACCTAAGAATCATCGCAGCGATCTGTTTTCCACTCGCGATTTGCCATGAGCGAATCGCTGAGTATCGGTAGGTAGTTTGCTTATTTCCTCCAAATAAATGGAATTAGTCGGGTCGTGGGTCAAAATCGGATAGGGTGCAATACGCCTTGCGCACTGCCACCCTTTCCGGAAACTAGTTCCTCCATGTCTCTCAACAGCAATGTCGACATCAAGCTAACTCAGCAAATCAACACCAAACTCGCGATGCGAGGCATTCGCTCCCCATGCCATGTCGATGTCGCATGCCGTGGCGGAGAAGTCACCTTAACGGGAACCGTGGTTCAATCGCACCAAAAGAACGCAGCGATGCGAGTGGCCCAAGGCATAACCGGCGTAAAACGCGTTATCAATCAGATCAGCATCAACGCACAGGAAAGATCCTAGCATCTAGCCAGATGCGAATGCTGGCCCCCAGATGCGAATGCTGGCCCCCAGATGCGAATGCTGGCCCACTGCACAACCCTACACAGTCGCCTCGTCTGGCAATGAGTAGGGAGCTCGGTACTCGCGAGTCAACCAATGGTTGGGCGGGTTGGCTCCCGTGAACGATTCGGTCACCGGATCGAGATTCAACTGCGGCCCCATCTGGATGGAGTAGTCTTTCACTCCGTTTTCCTTGAGATGCTCAGCCGTTCGCTGCCATGTATCCGCAATCGCATCATCCCCACCATGCGACTTGATCGCCCCTGCAACTTCCTGAGACGGTAGCATTTCCCCGAGTCGCAAGGAGATGTTTCCTAGGTGGCACAAAGCGCTCGACAGGTGGCCTTGTTCGATGTCCGCATTCAACTTGCTGTAATCACGAGAACGCATGGCATCGGTGAAGTTCTTATAGTGCATGTCATCCCCACCTCCCGTGAATTGCTTGATCGGTTTCCCCTCCAAGTCGAATGCGGTGCCGCTCGCATAGGACGTCATCACCAAGTAGCCTTTGGAGCCCTCGACGATGATCCCCACGTTCGCGCCTTTGTAATCGGGAGTCGGCAAACCGCGAACCTCGAAGATCAGTTTGCGCGGACCATAGTCGTGCACGACGACTTGGGTGTTCGCCGTTTCCCCCGCGTCTTCGTAGCCAACTCTCGCCCCGAACGACCAAACCTTGTCGCTGACGCTATCCACCCCCAATGCCCAACGGCACAAATCCATTTGGTGGATACCTTGATTCCCAAGATCTCCATTGCCGTATTCCCATTGCCAGTGCCAATCGTAATGGAACCGCTTCCGCGTCACAGGTAGGATTCGGGCCGGACCAGACCAAAGGTCGTAGTCCACTTCCTTGGGTACCTCATAATTTCCACGCGGCCCGATACTATCGCGCCGCTTGTAACAGAGCCCTCGCGCGATCGATACGTCGCCGATGCCACCACCATGAATGAACTCGATCGCCTGCCGCATGCCAGGATTCGATCGGCTTTGGGTTCCTGTTTGCACCATGCGCTGATGCTTGCGCGCCGCCTGGACCACGCGGCGTCCCTCGAGAACATTGTGCGATACCGGTTTTTCTACATAGACATCCTTGCCAGCTTGGATGGCCCAGATCGCTCCGAGGGAATGCCAGTGGTTCGGCGTTGCGATGCTCACCGCTTGAATCGATGGATCCTCAAGCAGTTTGCGGATGTCTTTCACCCAAACGGGCTTGCGTCCTCCCTGCTTTTCTGCAGCGGACTCGCAACTCCGTTGACCAGCCTTCTCATCGCAATCGCAGATGTGCGTGACTACCGTGCCAGGCTTGCCGGCAAAACCACCGATATGCGACTGGCCTCTTCCTCCAGCGCCAACCACCGCAACCTGAATCGTATCGTTGGGTCCAATCGAAGTCGGTGGCTGTGGCTCGTTCGCACTACTGCGCGCCGACGCTGCAGCCATGGCTGCAGCAGTTGTTAGCATGGACTGTTCCAAAAACAGTCGACGATTGAGAGTACTCATCAATGCGGTCCCTTAACAGATTTGGGAAGGAAGGCAGCTGTCGCTGGGTGGGAAACGATCGAGAGAGCATTGTAAAGCATCCGCTTTGCCGCTGCATCCATTGAGCGCCTGATTATTCGATGCCTTCCAGTGATCAGAGCTCACGCAATTCCGAGCCAACGTATCGGGTTTTTACGGAGCATTTGGGCTAGGCTTTCTTCCGATAGCGAAGTTTCTCGTCGCAATAAGCCGGCCATCATCCCCAACGTCGCCCCAGAACCGACGAAATGCGTCCGGTCTTCGCTTCTCGGAACGCCGTCCTCCCCCACCGCAACCACTTGATCCCCCAAGCGATGCAACCCGGGTGGCAACAACGCTGCACTGATCGCATCGCTCACGATAGCCACCCGATCGACGCCAAAAATCCCGACCCAACTCTCGATGAGCCAAAGTGGCAAATGATGCCCGTCGGCAATCAATGTGATCTTCAGCGAGTCCCGCAATGCAATGGCTCGATTCACGATGTTGTCGTGACGCGGTACTGATGGCGGGCAGGCATTTCCCAAGTGCGTGAACAGACTCAATCCGGCATCGATCCCTCGCTTCAGTTCATCCAACGATGCATCGGTATGACCAGCAGCGACCAGGACCCCTTGATCCACAAGCCACCTGGTGGTTTTCCCACCGACATCCCGCTCCGGAGCCAACGTCACCAGTTTGATCCACCCCCGCGCGGCGTCGCAGAGTCGTTTCATTTCCTCGAGGCTGGCATCTTTGGCGTGGGCTTGGGGATGAGCTCCGATATACCCCGGTTTCTCCGAAAGGTACGGCCCCTCAAGATGGATCCCTACAGGCCTGCTTCCGCCGCCAATGAAACTGACCCCATCTAGCTCGCATAGACCAGCGAGCCCATCGAGTTTGCGCATCAGTGCAGGGATCGAATCGGTGATCACTGTCGGCAAAAAGGCTTCAGTACCATCCTCTTTCAGAGCTTGCAACGCCCGATTCCAATCGTCGCGAGACAGCGATGCCGAGTTGAAGTCGACTCCTTGGACTCCATTAATCTGTAGATCGACCAAACCCTGCATCATTACTCTCGCGATATTCCCAACCTCAACCACACCATCGCTCGCATCGTCGGATGCTCGCCCTAAATCCAAAACTCGCATAATAGCTCAAAATGACAATCGCGTGCCATGCGAATCGACGCGCCGAATCGCAGGAACAGTATTGGCGATGTTGCGGCGATGGTGCGGCGATGGTGCTGCGATGGTTCACCGTCTATCGTTGTGATGGCAAAACAAAAAAACCGGCCGAGTTGCTCCCAGGTTTACTGGAATCACTCGGCCGGTTCAATCATCACCGACTGGAAATGATTTGGGAATTGCGAGAGACTAGGACCGTTTCTTTCGCAATACGTCAGTCACCAAACCATCTAAGTAATCTTCGCCGTCCACATCGCTTGCGACGCTTGCGAGGTAGCTGTCGACGCTGCTGGAGCTAACGGAACTCGAGGCTCCCGCAGCTGGTGCCGACATCCAATTGGACTGTAGAACATTGCGAGTTATCGATGCTGGAACAACTACGCTCTCAAACTTCGTTGCGGGTGCGTCGAGCAACGGTGCTGCCGACGATTCTCCTTCACCGCCCCCACCGGAACCCTTGTTCAATTCGTTGACAACCCAGAGGATGTCGAGCGGTGAAAGGAATCCGTCGGAGTTGACGTCGACATAATAACCTCCGCCGTCGCTGTTTTCGCCTTCACCCCCGGCCCCGTTGCCGCCACCGCTGAGCGAACCCCCGTTGCCTTGGTTGACCAAGTTCACAAGGATCAAAGCGTCGATTGGCGATACGAATCCATCATCGTTCACGTCAAAGCGGTTGAAGAGGTTGGTGTTTCCTTCGCCACCGCCACTACCACCACCTCCGCCACCGTTGGAGTTCGGCAGAATGATGATCTGAGCAGGGATATAGGAAATCTTGTCGAACGAAACTTTGTTCCGTTGATCGCTGAAGAGGAGCGAGTCATGGAATGGACTGATGTCTGCAGGGTCGCTCAAGAACTTGGCAACACCCGGAGTGTTCGCGGTCATCAACACCGAGAACTGAAGCAATTCGCTTGCCCCCAGAGGTGATTGTGAGTTCTGGAACGATCCGAGTTCATTGATTAGACCAGGGATTCGCACATCGCCCGACTTGCCGTTTTCATAGCCATTCGCACCGTTGCTGAACTTCACATCGAAGCCCAAGCCAGTGGTGGTGGTTTTCACCGAGACCAAACCTCGATCGTACAACACATCTTGGTAGGCGGCGAACACACCGCTCTGGGTGGTTGGGTTTCGCAGGTCTTGAACATATCCACGAAGTTCAAATTGCTGACCCACAGTGATCTGAGTGATTGGATTTCCTGAGAGGTCAAACGCCTTCAGTTGCATCTTCATCACGTCGTTCGCAGCAGGGTTGTCACCTACATGCAAGGTCACCGTGGCGGTCGAGGTGTAGCCACGCGAATCTGCGATCGTGTAGGTGAACTGAGTCGAATAACCAGGATCACCCGAGCCGGTGGTCGCGGGAACGTAGCTGATCACATCGTCCGCAGTGGAAGTGGTTCCCTTGTTGTTGATCGAGACCACACCCTTGCCGTCGATCGGCTGGGTAACCGAGACGTATCGGATGGATCCTGAGGTACCTACGATATCGTTGACTCGGTAATCGACTTCTTTCGTAGTGTTCGCTGCCACGGTTGCGGTGTCATCCACGGCGAATGGCAGTTCTACACCTCGAGGAGTCACCTCGATGCTCGAACGCAAATACCGGATTTGCTCAACTGGCACCGAAGAGTTCGGTGGGTTGTACAAGAGCACATCGGTGTTTGGAGATTCATCTGCTGGATCGCCAACAAACTCAGCGATACCCGCTGAACGTGCGGTGAACGTCAACACGGTGACCGTAGAAGGCTCACCCCATACGAATGGAGGTTTGACGCTTCCGGTGAAGGCCCCCAGCGAACTGATCACGCCTGGGAGGTCCGCTTTGCCCGAAACACCTTGGTTGTAGGGGTTGACTGGTTGGTTCGCGAAATCCAAGGTCGTGTTGGTGCCTGGATTCGATGGGAGAACCAAGTTGGAGCTGTAGAGCATATCGAGGTACGCTGCGTACACGCCTGGGTCTTGCACGGTCCGTGGTGGAGTCTCAGTGATCAGCTTGTCTGGACGCAAGTCATACGCGTACACAAAAACTTGGAACTGATCGCCTTGAGTCACACTGGTGATCGGTGCACCGCTCATGCTCTTGAAGGAGAAACTGAACTGAACGTTGTCGTCCAGCCGATCGCCTTCCAAAGTGTGAACCGTAATGTCCGCAGTGGACTGCTTGCCTGAACCGTCGGTCACCGTGTACCTGAATCGCTCAGTACCACCGAATCCCCGAGCTGGAGTGTATCGCAAACTCAATCCGCCCGAACCGATCGAAACCGTACCACCCTTGTCCGGAGTTGTGAATCCGGTGATCACAAGGGCACCGTTCTTGCCTTCGATGTCGTTGACCAGAACGTTGAGCGGATACGAGACAGAATTGGTTGGAATATCGAACGAATCGTCGATGGCAACTGGATCCGTGAATTGCAGCGTCACATTGACGGTAACGGTTGCTGTTTCACGCTTGCCAGACGCATAGACCAAAGTGTAGGTGAAGGTCTCTTGTCCGAAGAATCCGCGAGCTGGGGAGTAGCGAACCGTATTGCTCGAACTCACCGCAACCGATCCACCTTGGGATGGAGTACCTAGCAACAGAGCCGATACCGAATCTCCTGGTGGGACGAAATCATTCGCAAGGACGTCGAATGAATTCGACACACTATTCCGAGCGACCGTGTAGGTATCGTCTTGAACATTGCGTCGTGGACCATCGCCGATCGTGAATACATAGTCTTCGACTTCCCCTGCAGCAGTTCGCCCGGTCGGTCCTACGTCCTTCGTCTGAGACAATCGGAAGCGAGCAAAGGTC
>CAIYZV010000397.1 GCA_903930765.1 uncultured Pirellula sp. | reverse complement strand
TGGCCAAGCATCGCTCGGCCATTACGTAAGGCTGAACTGAGCGAAGCAACACAGAAACTGCGAGAAGCTATTGAGGATGGACGCTACCAAGCCATGATGTCAGGTGCACCTGTGTTTCTCCATATCCAACAAGGAGAAAGCGAAATGCGGTCTGGCGGCATAGACAGTCTGATCGCTGGTGAATTGTCTTCCGACCACTCTGATCTCGGTTCCGAAACGCAAAACTCATCCTCCAACACCGCGATATCCGATAGTGCGAACATTGGAACGAATTCCAACCCTCGCGGAACCTCTAACCTCGCATCAAACAAGTCCTTTAGCCGAGGTCTTGCAGATAAAGATACGAGTTCCGCAAACGCTGGAGTTACGACACGCACTTGGAAGCTTCCCGCGAATATCGTTGTCTTTTCAGTGGCTTGGCTCGATGATATCGCCTCTGAATCGCTCGATGAATCTTTCGATGAAACAAATTCGAGTTCGGCAAACGAACAAGCAACCGCAAACAACGCTTCCTCATTTGGCTTCGACTCGCGCTCTGCGGGAGCCGATGGCAACTCAACTGGGAGCGACGTTTTCGGAGAAGCCGAATCCGGGTCGTCAGTGAGTTGGTGCCTTCCAATGAGCGCCGAAGGTCGTGGTCGCGATGCTGAGATCACCCTTTTTGACACCAAGGCTCGCCAGACTATCACAGTTTCTTTCACCGCTGCAACGGGTGAACTAGAGGTTATTCGATGACCGGATTGGCTAGGTCGCGTAACGCATTTTCCCTCTTGGAAGTTATGATCGCGACGGCCATTCTCGCTGCAAGCGCCATGGTTCTGCTCTCCCTTATCTCGCTAGGGACTCGCTTTGGGAGCAAAGCGGAATCGCGAATCGGTGCGTTGATCCAAGCTCAATCCATCATGGATGAATCAATCCTTGCAGTTCAAGCTGGCAGCGATCAAGAAGCGTATTCCGCCGTCCTCCCCGGTGGGCAACCGCGAAGCTATCGTGTTGTTATCGAACCGATCCCACTCGCAGACCCCACGGAGATCTCATCCTCCATCACACAATCGCTCGCAGGTCAGTCCTCAACCCCAACCACGCCGTTGAAATCAATGCCGCTGAGCACACCGTTCACGCCGCCATCTGGTACCACAATCTCGAGTGCAGATAACGCTACAAATCCTCCGCAAGCAAGCGAACTGGTATCTATTACAGTCGAACTTTTTGATTCTGCAAACACAACCGTTTCAAGCGGCCCAGAGGCGAAACCTCTCGTGCAATTGAAACGCTTGGTGCGGCGATCCCCGAGATCGGATACTGCTCAAGGCGTCAGTCCAAGCAATCAGCCACGGACCAGCTTACCGACAAACCGTAGGCAACAATGACACGATCTCTGCGCCTGATTACGAATCGACCCAGCGATGCACAATCCGATTTGCCGTGCACCTTCGCTTCGTCGCAATTGAATCCGAAAGTGGTTCCTCGGCTAGGCTCCTCTTCGCTACGTGCTAGACGGGCCTACACGATTCTTGAGTTAATGATCGCCCTCGCACTGCTCTCTGTGTTGATGCTGCTTGGGTGGGGGATGATGGAGTCTTTGCAGCGATCCCAAGAGCGTAGTTGGAAACTGACCCAGCGTGTTCGCGTTCTGCGCTTAACGCGCAACTGGCTGAGCAACGATCTCGACCACCTTGCCAAAGGGACCGCCCAAGGCAGCTTAGCGAACGACCCACTTGCTGGATCAGTGAGTTTTGATGGGGATATCTCCGGGTTTAT
>CAIYZV010000396.1 GCA_903930765.1 uncultured Pirellula sp. | reverse complement strand
TGGTCATTTGACGGCCCCGGATCCACGATCCAACGATCGGAGATCTCTGGTAGTCCACTGAACATTCGCACCCATAGCTCAATTGGATAGAGCATCGGTCTACGGAACCGAAGGTTTCTGGTTCGAATCCAGATGGGTGTACTGATATGAGCCTAAGGGGGAAGCAGTCGTCATCACACCCCCACAAATCACAGGCTTTTCTCCTTCTGTGATTTCTCTAGGGTGCTCCGAATCCCCTACTGGTGGGATCACCAATGGGATCACCGAAACGGTCGCTTGCTGAAAGTCCTCTTCGGTCACTTGTAGGTAGTGGTCCTCTGCGATCTTTTCGGTATGGCCGAACCATGCATTAAGAACGTGATTGGGGAAGCGCCGCTCCCGTTCCAGTTCCGTTCGGCGCGAAGCACGCAATGCCATGAACGGCTTTGGCCATTCTGCGACACCCGCATCCCGTCCAATCTTCAACAACGCCTTTCGTAGGTTGATTTCGGTGGAGCGATAAGAGGGAACCACGTAGGAACTCAACGGGATCTCGATTCCCGGATTGACGACTTCCTGAAGCCGTTCCAGTTCTGCTCGTAGCTCGGGGAACAGCGGCACCAAACGCTCTCCCTTGCCCGCCTTCTCTGTTTTAGGAGAACGAACCAGAAGCCGGCCTCGCTCCCAATTGATGTCGGACCAACGAAGCCCTTGAACCTCGCTGGGGCAGCGTAGGCCACCATATCGAGCGAGGGCAAACAACACCCGCCATTCTTGATCGGGACACGCATCAAGGATCGCAGTGGCATCCGCAGCGCTGATGAAGCGATTCTTGGACTTATCGCTGCGGAGATCGATTCGAATCCCATGGAAAGGGTTGGTTTCCACCAGCCGATCGTCCATGGCCGCCCGCATCATTTGTCTACAACGCTTGACATGCTGGCCCGCTGTATTGGCGGAGAGCTTTTTGTCGTGAATCATCCATCGGTGGAAACGGTCCGCGTCCCCCTTCGTGAGCATTCGCAGCGGTACGTCGCGCTTCAGGAAAGCCTCGAGGTGGTTCACAGCCTGCTTATGGTTGACGGATTTCTTCCAATCGGTCCGCGAGTCGATGTAGGCTCGCATATACGCCAGGACGGTCCGGGGATGATCCTGTACGGTCCTGGGGGCAACGAGCCCCAGCTCCGCTAGCCGATCGTAGACGACGGGCCAAAGACGATCGAGCCAACGAGTGGTCTTGGGGTCGGGTGGCCGATCGGTAAGGCTGACCTCGACCAGATGTTCGATATGTGATTTCGCGGTAATGGCCGAGGATTCATCCATGTCCCCCAGTCCAATGGCCTCACGCTTCTTACGAATGTAGACGCGAAGGCGCCAGCAATCTCGATTGCCGTAGGTGACCCGTCTCAAATCCGCCATTTGTCACTCCCAACTCGTTACTCGAACGGACAACACATTGAAACATCCGACTAGATCTAGGCACCAAGTGTCCGCCACCCCGTACCGAACCAACTCTAGCGACGACCTCGATCACGGCAACGGTGAGCCTACCACTCGTGAAGAATGTCGACTCGGGGTGCCTTTCCGGTTTCTCGTTTGACTCGGATCAAGCCCAGTCGTTCGAGATCTTTCAGACCTCGCTGCACGGATTTACGACGTAGACCAAGAACCTCGCATCGTTCGACCGTTAACACCAAATCGTTGTACGTCTTCCTCATTCCCGCCAACTGGTGGAGGATCAGACCTACTTTGAGGGCGTAGCATCGCTGCGGTTCAGAGGCTTTAGCCAACCACGGCATTGGTATAGGCCCTCGAAGGAACAATGACTTCGAATCGCCCGAAGGACTCAATCGCTTTGCCTTGCCACGCTCCTGGACCTCAGGAAAGCGATATCGAAATTCTTCCATGTCCATGTTTTTGGTTCGTTCCTATTGATGAAGATCATTAATGAATAGAAATAAGATTAGAAGGGCACCCCGTCCCGTTTGATCCCAAACCCCGTCCCGTTTGGCCCTCAGCAAACCCAAATCGGACGGGGGCCAATTCCGCGAGTATGGCAAGGACGAGATTCCACATTTCGACCCCGCGCTCGTCCGAGTATCGGCTTGGGTAGTAGATGATTTCAGCGTCCGTCTCCAGCTCAAAGCCGCCGAGTACAATTGCGGATGCCTCTCGCATGGCCGATTGAGCCTCAGTCACGACGTGTTCGATCGAATCGGTAGGACCTTCGATCAAAACCGCGTCGTGGATCGGTGCGCACAGGCCAATCCCTCGCTCGGTCATCAAGCAGCACGCCAGTCGCAGGATCTCCGCCCCATTGGCTTGGCACGGGAAATTCGCCAATGACCTCGGGTTAGCGTCCGCGCCAACGTGCAATCGCCATCCAAAAACCGTTTGTAGATAACCATGCAGCATGGCGTGGTCGACGGCGGATTCTGACCATCGCCAGAACCTGGGGTATGTTTGTCGGTGCAATCGAAGCAACTCTCTCCCTATATCCAGCGGCTCCCCAATGCTTGCCGCGAGGGACTCCGCCCCCATCCCATACTGGACACCCAATGTGCACGCCTTGAACAACGTTCGTTCCTTCTTATGGGATTGCTTGGTTGCGTCCTGAGGGACCGCGCCGGCTTGTTTGGCGAATGCCAAGTATGGGTCGCCGCTACGGTAGGCGTCCATCATGTTGCTGTCTCCCGAAAATGCTGCGGCGATCCCGAACTCCTGCTGCGAGTAGTCGATGTAGGCAAGGGACATCCCCACCGCTGGTTTGATCAACGAACGCAGCCAAGCGCTTGGTCCGAAGATGAACTTAGAATTGCTCGGTTGATTCCGACCAGTGCGAGATTGAAATGGGCTCAATAGACACCGATTCCGCCCATCGGATCCCACTGCCAAGTCCGACAGCCTCATTTTGCCAAGGGTGTTTCGCAACTCCCTCCACTTACCAATCAATTCAGGGTCTCGCTTGGCTGCTTGTCGGAACGTATCATCGTCCAGTGCCAGTGCGTCGCTTGGTAACTTGGGCCACGGAATGTTGTGGCGAACGAGATACCTCGCCCACCGATCCGCTTTGAACGTACGCCCGTCGAACACCTCTCCATTCGGATCCGCGCGTTCAATCAAACGCTCTTGAATAGCCGGCCAATGTTCATTTAAACCACGGAGCGTTTCTACGTCTACAAGTACCCCGTTGTGCTCCATGCTTGCCACCGCACGCATGTATCGTCCACGCAACAACGCACGCGACATGTCGATCCGTCCGATCATTCGATCTAGCAGCCGCGGCAGAGCGTCTACGTCCGTTTGGCAGTAGTCCAACAGGTCGGTTCTTTCTTCCAAGGTGTGCGGGCCTCGGCGCATGGCCAATTCACGCATCGACTGTTTTTCCGTAGCGTCCATACTATCGAGTCCGAAGTAAGTCATAGCGCCGATGAGCCCCCAACCATTTGGAGTGCCTTTACCATTCGTCAGACATCTGAACTCGACGTATAGGTCCAATACGCATTTGGGCATGGGCCAATCGAGAGCGAGACAACATCCCAGCTCGGCCGACGCGTAATATGCGACGAGCAACGAATCTGGGCCAACATCGAATGGTGGGTGGTTAGGTATTTCGTCAGTCAACCATTGACGGACAAGCCGGTTGGACCGCAACTCCCGAGCTACCAGGCAAACGGGGGTAGGCCGTTCGCCTGGTTCTGCTCGGAACTCGAAGTCCGCAAACCAAACCGTCCGGAAATTGGACAGTGGTGTAAATGTCATGACTCGCCCCGCAATCGGCGAATCACCACATGGTCCTCGGACGCGATAAATCGGTCCTTGAAGGCCAATTTCAACAACTCCTCAATCGATAGAACTGAGTTCCAATCTGGATCAGACAACTTCCCGTAAGCGACATGGGGAATATAGGCTCCGGCGGACATGTCCGATCGGACCTTAACCCATTCTTTCTCTGCAATGCGGGCCGCTTCCATCGCAGACTCGTGCCATCTGTTTGGTCGTCCGTCGACGCCAGGGATGGTTAGAGGCCAGATGAACGGAATCGTGGAATTGCGACTCAAGCAAACGACCAACAGGGTTGGAACAACGTCTCCCGCAAGGTAATCTCGAACATCGGGTCCTACGAGGTACGTCTCGCGTGAGTCCCTGTCCGTGTAGCATCCTGTGGTAAATCGATGATCTTCCCCAGGGCGGACACGGATGAATTCTTGCTTGTGGGGTTTCCGACAAGCGACATTGGTTAGAACTGGTTTAACAAGCGTCAACTCGGAGAAATCTTGAGACAATCTCAACTTCGCCAACTCACTTGGATCAAACGGATCACGTGCGGTAACAATATTTGTGTTAGTCATTAAAGACCTCCATAATTAAGAATCGGAGATTACAAATTGACCCTGCTCCGATACGCCGGAGATGGTGACATTCAAATGGCTCAAACCGTCGATAGGTTTTCGCCGAGATCACAACCGACGTACGCGTTTAGGGAGCGACGTTCGGCAGGTCGAGCGGTCCCCCGGATGCTGACACTGGAGCATCTGAAGGAGGATTTGCATTGAGTGCCATGATTACGGCGTCAGAATCGAACAATCGTCGACGATTGATCAACACGGACGGGATCCGTTTTGAAGTAACCAATCGATCGAGAGTTGCGGTCCCGATGTTAGCCATTCGAGCCATCGCTATCCGGTCCACCAATCGCCGCTGGCGAGTCTCCAGCAGTGACTCCAAACGCATGGCAACAACGTCCGCAATGCTCCGGGCCAAATCTTCGATATCGGCCCGCTTCATGATGAGAATCTCACTCACAGGACTGACCCTCCTGGGGCAAGCAACCGACTACAGGCGTGGCCGCATCTACCACGATGGGGCGATTGGCCTCACGTCTTTGTCGCACGAATCGCTCGAGATCATCGATCGAGTAGCGAACACCGCGGCCAATTCTGACCGAAGGTATCACTCCTCTTCGGGTCAAATCCCATAGGGTTCGGCCCGAAACAGAAAGCATCCGAGATGCCTCCCGGACCGTGACCAGAAGCGGGGGGGTAGGGGAATTGTCTCCCATAGCTGGACTCCATGAACTGGACCCGGGCTTCGTGGGTTACAAATATCGTTTCCCTGTGTCCGACGCCCGTACACCAAGGCTTGGGTGTTCCACTGAATCCGGTGAAACAGAGATGGAATAGCAAGGAGCAGCAACGATTTGATTGAAAAAGCACCCGAAAGAATTCTGCTGAGTGTTTCACAAATCGACTGAAACAATGGAACACTCACTAGTTCGACTATGTGTCGATGGGGTCATTGCGGGTGTCGATGGGGTCATAGTTGTCTGGCAGCGATCGGGACATTGGAATCTCCACAATTTGGGTCAACGCCACGGTCAACTTCACTTGGCCTTTGTTAGCGTCCGCCCTGTAATCACCCCATCCACCAAACCATTTTTCAAAGAACCTCGACGAGTTCGCTGCAGACACTTTTGCTTTTCTTGCTAACTCTCGGCACCCGATCGGCGTTGTGTTACCCACTCGACCAGAATCAAATTCATGGTGGGCGACGAATGCCGATTCAAGCTTGACTCGAGCCTCATCTGAAGTTGTCGACTTCTTGGGTTTCACACAGTTACGCTTCACGCTGCCATCAACGTGCAAAAGCATGTTGTTCGCAAGTCGATCCAGTTCCTCCGACTTAAACTTCGGCTTGAACTCGGGCGAGAACTCGTGCTTCGTCCACCAAACATAGAACTCCTGCAGGTCGCTTGGCTCCCATTTGCGATGGAGCCAGCATGCGATCAAGTGAGCCTGGGCCGTTTCCAATTGCGTAGGAGCAACCTGTTTCGGCGCCCCCGGCAACTTGTAGAGGTCTTCTCGAATCAGTTTCCGTCGTTCGAATTCCGCGAGCCGCTCCTGCTCTGGAATAGAGTTCAGTCGGGGTAGTGATTCATACTCTCGACGGAATCGTTCATACCACCGCTCTTGTTCTGCTAAATCGATCGGTGGCTTCGATCCCCCCTTCTCGCCTTTTGCCTTTTTCATAAATCGACATCCCAAGTAGACGCGGTGATGTTTAGATCGAGATTGGCATTCATATTCCGATGGGGCGATTTTCGTTTCCGCATCACACTGGCGCTTTCCCTCACCTGTCGGGACTCAGTGCACAACGCCCAGGTATCGTTCGGCACACCCCTGACAGGTGTCTTCGTTGTGCATGTGGCCTTTGAGCATGTACCGTCCGCATCGTGTGCAGTACCGAATGTAGTTGTCCGAACAGCAGGCTTCTTTTTTTGCCTCGTTCAGCACGGAAGGTTCCGGTTCTGCATCCCAGGTTCGTATGGGCCGCCACATGACGATTGGTTGATGGGGGCCTTCCCATTGCACCACCATGACCTGCAATTCCCACTTGCCGTCGTAATGTCCGAATCTCCAAAATGAATCATCGCCATGCATAGGGGATTCCTTCTAGCCCAAGCCCGTGAGTGGTTTTGTGAAACGAGTTTGTACGCATTCGTTCGTTGACCTCGGTATTCTGCCGCTCGTGCTTGCATCGATCGACAAGATGGATGCGTCGTCAGGTTCCTTAGAAAAGGTAACTATTCATCATCCTCCGCCCCTACTCGACAAGCAAACAATTCTTGGACCGTCTGCTTGTGTTGGGCGAATTGCTGTGGCGTTACCGTACAGCTGACTCGACTGCCGCGGCGACGGGTGACCGGCAATCCAATTGCCTCCAGCGTGGAGACCCACTCTTCCGGGTTCTTGACTGCGAGTGCGAAAGTCACGAACGATTTCTTGGGCCATATTCTGACAGCGTTTCTTCGTTCACCCGGGATAGCGATGCCTACATGGCTCTTAACGTAGCGAAGGCGATACTCTCCAGGGTTTGAAGCTTGGAATGCTACCAATAAACCATCGACGCATCCCATGATCTCCTTTCCAACTCGATTGTCCCAAAACGAACGGTCGATCTCTTGACTGACTGCTGGCTCCGATTGATCGTCTTGCCTTAACTGGGTTTGGTTCAGGACGGTGATAAAGTCGATGGCGAGCTGGTCCCCGATCCGGATCGCGCTCATTTGGATCGCAATCATCGGAATGTTGCCCGCCATGAGGCTGATTACATTGAAAAAGCGACTGGTGATGTCTTCCGCGACCAAGACGGCAATGTGATCGTATCCGGGGTATTTACGTCGTTCGTTGTCCCAATACTCGATGCATCGTACGAGGTGGCTTGCATCGCATGCACCTAACATCAATTCGACCTCGTAGCGTGTAGCATCGCCGTCGTAAAGCAATAGGTCCAACCTTCCGGCCCGCTCCTGGATGCGTTCGCTGTCGATGAGCTCAAGATCACCAAGCCCAAGAATCGACGGGTCGGCGGCAATAATGTCCTGTAACCACTTCTCCGACAACGTGGGGTGTTTTCGAAGCGAGACCTTTTGATGCTTTACGAATTGTGGTGTTTGCATAGTCGTTTCTTTCTTGTCTTAGGCCGTGGCGCAGTCTGCACTAAAACCTTCTGCCTACAGCAAGACCATCCGAACGGATAAACTAGGAATAATCGTGTCGACGCAGGCCGCGTAGTACAAAGTCGTCGGTCCAACCGACGAAGAATCGGAGGCTACTATGACTCGAAGGGTGCGCCTCCCATTATGGGTTGCCTAGTGAACGGAACCGTGGTGAATGTCAAGGTTTTGCTTCGATGGGAATGGGTAGAGGCCTAAAGAGTTTCTGTTGACAATGCGACGGTGAAGGTAATGAACTTATGCTGGAGTACCCGCATAATCTTGATGCCGTATGGGGCCCTTGAACTTTGCTTCAATAGCGCCAAGACTGTTGGAGCCAAACCAGTCGATTCTGCAGCAAAGGTATCAATTCCTCCCTCCACCATTCGCGGCTAATCCATCCTCCGCTCATTCCGCCTCGTGAAAAACGTTTGATCGAGAATTCTCTTCCCGCTTCCAAGGAGGTTCCAGTCAAGGATTCGAATGCAGCGGCGAGTATCCTTGCAAGCGCATCCGGCCCCTCTGGAATCTCGACATGACATAAGGCTTGACGCATCTCCAACCACAAAAAAAGGCTTCCTCGTAGTCCCCACTGTTCCGGCGGTGGGTCGAACAAGTCAGCGACGACTGCCCACTCATTTTCAATCGGGATAACATGGGATCGATTCACAAGACTGCGAAGGGTTGGTAGGAAGCGATCGTTCCAAAAACGAGTATCAACTGACATAGTGTTTGAATCTTTCGGTCCGCACGTGATTACCTCCGATGAAGAAAGAGTAACTCCCGTAAGAGCCGTAAATGCAGCAGCCAAGTGGGTATCCAATTCTTCCTCGGAATGACAATAGGTATCGAGACCGAAGCACTCGATCATACGGTCACAGATTATCTGGTTTCCGTCGTATTCATGGAAGAAATCGTGATTCTCTGCTACGGCCTTTCGCATCAATTGAGCAAGTGACCGCCTCCCCAATGACAGTAGGTAGTTGAGATCTTTTCGCTCGACGTGCTTTTCTATCGCGATGTCCTGTGCCGTTTGACCCTTGGAACGCGTTCTGAGCCCGCGATCGGCCCCTAAGGCGAGCAACTCACCTATCACGTTTGGGCTCGCACCATGCCATGCCGCCTGGTGCAAAACAGTGTACCCCTTGGGCTCGCTCGGGCAACGAACGAGTTCGGGGGCGCGATTGAGAATCGGAAGTAACTCCACCCACTTGCCGGCAAACGCAAGTTCATTAACGGTGTTGGTCATCGATCGAATCTACTCCCGCTCGAAGGCTTGGTTGGTGAACTTCAAGGTCCGGCAGTTTTCGGTGACGGTCCGGACAATGTGGTCCGACGCTCCACCAGGGATATCGGCGTGGATGTCGAGAGAGGCCGTTCGGGACGATCCCGCGGACGCTCGCGTTGGGTTGGAGTTGTTCAAGCTTCATGGGGGGCGTATGGAGCGGATTGGATCGGTTAGGTGAGCCCATCGACCAATGGTTTTTCGAAGGCATCAATCCGCTACCAATTCCATGGGACGATTCCCCCGGATCGCAGGGGATTGCAGCGGATTGCAACAATGGGCTCGGTGGAGGAAAACATCAGTATCGTAAACTTCGATGGACAAACAAGTGGGAGCGAACCATCTCCACAAAATCCTTGGCCCAAGTGACAGGTTTGGTCACCATCGGCAATTTTTGTCGAAGTTTCCGAAGATTCATGTACCACTCTTGGATAGCCCGCAAGACGAGAAACCGACCATGGCGAATTACCTTGTGTACTGGAAGCCCCTGACCGTTGACTACATGGCCGAACAGGCAGGAACCGTCGACCACACGGCGAGTGAGCAGTAAAAGAAGCTTCGTGTAGGAGATACGGTATGGATTGTCAGCAGCAAAGGCACCAATCACTTGATTCTCTTCGGTCGACAGAAGATCGACCATTTGGTGAACGAAAAGGAGGCAGCCAAACTTTTAAAGTCCGATCGCTTGTGGGTGTCGGACTACCACGCCATTTCGGATCATCCAGAGGAGGTTCGTTTGATCGACATCTCATCCATCGCCCGAAAGTTGACTTTCAATGGCGGTGTCAAACGCCTACCCTTGGACTATTCAGGAAAGAATCTACAAACCATGCGGCTCCTAACCCCCGATGCTACAAAACTTCTCAACGATCTCTGGGCAAAGCGCCACGAACAACCCAAGGTAATCTGGTAGGCTGTTGAACCAAAGTGCCACCCGATGAAAAAGGTCTAAGCTCCGTACAGCAGGGGGCACCATAATCAAACCTAGAAACCTCAAAGCAGGGGCAACTTGGAATCATGTCTTTACGATTCACTTGTCGGTATTGCAGTGGGAAGGAATTCGGCACGGGCGGTCAGGCTTACGACTGCACCACAAAAGTCAGGAATGAAATGGAATCGATCTCGGTAACGTTCGATTTCGAATCCGAAAATCCGAGTGGTAAATCTCCAAACAACTCTGATTCAGCAATCCGGTCTCTTGTAATCGAGTTATCACAGGCCGATGCGATAAGACTCGCCACGACCATCATCGCGCAGTCGTTTCACCCGATTTACCATAACCTGCCAGTTCGAGTTTTTGGGAAGTATGAACTGCCCAAAGCAGATCCAGCGTTGTGGCGGAAAAGGTTAAGACTCCATCAAAAGGACGGCAACCACTCTACAGTACTGATCACGAATGACTCAACACTATTCATTGGAAAGATCGTTTTCACGGTCAGATATTCGGTACAGCATGCAGACCTAAGTACAGGGGACTACACGATTGTTTTGGAAAAGCGTATTGAAGTCGCGCCAGGAGGGCTATCCGATTTTGAACTTACCGATCGCGATCTGCAGTTAGAGCAAGATCAAGTGGTAACCAACATCGTCGCGATCACCCCAGAGAAGGTTTGGGGATACCGCCCGCACAAATAGAGTTCCAAAGATGATAGGTGTTTGTTGCATTCGACGAATAGACTGCACGGTACGCCTGTTGATTTCGCAAATTGAGAAATGGTCCGCTTGATGCGTCAATCATCCCCAAACGAGGGAGCGGGTACGAATCTCACGGATGCTTTCATAGACAACCACCCCGATGTTTGGTCGCGTGGAATGGGGACTTCGGATAGAGGGTAATTGTTCGAGGAGCATGATTCATGAGTAGTATTCGCCATGTGTATTTGCTTGGGGCCGGCTTCGGTGTGCCACTCGGAGGGCCTCTATTCACGCAGTTGTTAAGCGACAACATGACGATGAGGATCACATCAACGTATCCAGAACTAGATATGAACTATCACGCCCCCGACGATCTTGCCCGCGTCGCAGTGCATTCGATACGAGCAGTCCCACAAATGTACATTGATGCAACTGAGTACTTCGGGACTTTGAATCCCGAACAGTTCCTGGAACGTTGTGATGCGGCTGCGGCTGGCAAGCTTACTGGATTTGGACGCAGGATGTTGAATTACGCGTCCTTGCTCGTGAAACAAGAATATGGAGAGGATGCACTACCAACGTTGGACGGATCACATATTTGCGGATTAATGCAGAAGCTAAACAGCCTGATTCGGGTTCGCCTTGCCATGGAAACTACCCAGTTCCTAAAAGAGCTCGACGATGACTCCGAACGTTGGTTACCCTACGATGGGTGGTTTGATCGGCTGAACGAACAAGATGTGATCATCACAACCAACTACGATAACGTTATCGAGACGCTCGCGGCTAGACGGTTCAGTCGTTTGCACCGTGGAAGCAATCCCTTTGATGCAGGTGGGTCGAGATACCAAGATATTTTCCCGAAGGACAATCCCACCCTTGAAGATTACCTAAGCCGTTGGACAATGCTTGGCTTGCCACGACTGCTAAAGCTCCACGGTTGTTGTCGATGGTACCGAGATGATTCCCAGATTCGAGTACTTCACATCGATGGATTAGACAGTTTCTTGCAGCGTGATCTTGTTATCGGTGTTCCAGGAACGGGGAAGAGGAAGCTTGCACAAGGCCCGTGCCAAAGAGTTTGGAGCGACGCAATGGGGGCCATATCGGAATACGATGTGTTGTCGGTCGTAGGCTACAGCCTTCCCGCATCGGACAACGATCTTCGAATACGACTACTGGATTCCATCGCGGCGAATCGATCACTGCAGGAAGTGAACATCGTGCTCGGCTTAGACTCACCGGATGGGCGACGGGCCCGACAGATTATGAAACAGGCGATTCGTAGCTCAATGGGGGATGATTGCCGGGCCGACGTTCGCCTCCTCAGTGTGTTTGCCCAAGACTACCTGCCGCGTTTCGTTCCGAGGACGGAAGACGACATCAATAGGATGCGGTTTGGGTTCGATGAAGTATAGTGGGACTGCTGGGATCCTTGCGTGTGTTCGAAGCACGATCGGAATACCACTACGGACCTGTGTGTTGCATATTCACTTGAAGCCACGTCCACGGACCCTCTCAGCCGCGGCCCTGTTCTCAACTGCGGTGGGTTTATCCGGCCCCCTCCACCATGAATTTGGCCCCCGATCAGCACCGGATACAATGGGTTTGTGCGAAGGACGGACCTAAGAAAGTTCTGAAAGTTGCTACCCCATGAAAATCTCCAAAAAGCGGTTACTGGCCGAGATTCACGCCAAGGGTGGAAACCTGTCCGAGATCGCGACAGCTCACGGGATGACCTACGCAGGAGTTTTGAAGCGGGTTAAGGGGGATCCCCAGTTAACCGAGGCCCTGCAGGAGACTCGCGAGAGTGTGGTGGACCTCGCCCAGTCCCAACTGATCGCAGCCGTCCGGGATGGGGCCGCATGGGCAGTGAAATTCACCCTGGAGACCTGGGGCAAGTCGCGAGGCTTCTCCAAGCAATTGGAAGTGGTGGAACCCGAGCAGCAAGGCCAAGTCGTGATCTACATCCCGGACAACGGGCGAATGCAGTCAGCTTGAGCTCGGACTTTGTAGCGCCACACCATTTGGCCGTGCTTTCCGATTCGATCGGGGCCATGTTGGACACTTAGCGTTTTTGCCGCTTGGCCAACTGTTGAACCAAGGCCAAGATTTGTTGCTTGGCTGACGGATCGAGGGCCGGCCAAAGGGACAACAACCCTTGAGCGTCGCGTGGGATCACCGATGGGATCACGGCGCTTTGAGAATCATTTTTGTCCTTTGTTTTCGTTGATAGCTTCGAATCCAGATGGGTGTATTCTGGTCTTTACCAAGCGTTTCGTGGGCAAAACGGAAACCGGGAACTGATTCCCGAGC